>JAZFQE010000329.1:0-14708 GCA_036444955.1 Gemmatimonadales bacterium | reverse complement strand
GCAAGGTTCATGGAGACGTGCATTGAACAAGCTTGCCCGCGCTGCCAAGTCGGATGTGCCCATGGTGCCTCTCGTCATCGAAGCGGTTAGAGCCCGCGCAACTGTAGGTGAAATTTGTGACACGCTGCGCGGTGTATGGGGAACCTACGACGCTAGGGCGTGAATCGTCGGGAGGGTGTGAAGTTCAGTACTTGAGTTGTTTGATACAGGTGTAATAGAACGATGCCGACTTATGGTTACCGCTGCACTAAGTGCGATCACCAATACGAGAGGTTCCAGAAGATTTCCAACACTCGCGTACCCCGGTGTCCGAGATGCAAAGGCAAGGGTGAGCGGTTGATTAGCGGTGGAGTCGGTTTCGTGTTAAAGGGCTCCGGCTTCTATGCGACGGATTATAAGAGAGGCGCCGAAAAGAAAACCGACAGTGAACCTAAGAAATCAGCTACTGAGGACGAAACGAAAAAGTCGAGCTCGCAGAAGGATGACAAGCCGTCAAAAGCATCGGGAGCTGAGACCTGACTACGGGCGCGGATAAACTTCGGAGCGCGATCAAACAAGTTCTGGCAGATATTAGCGCTCCAGAAGTGGACTACGTACTTGAACACCCCCGTAACCCCGCGCACGGAGATCTCGCAACCAACGTTGCGTTGCAGCTTGCGCCACACCTCAATCGAAAACCCCGTGACATCGCAGAGGAGCTAGTAGCAAAGCTCGATCTGCCAGAGTCGTTGATTTCCGCGATCGAGATTGCGGGACCTGGTTTCATAAACTTCAGGTTTGGCGACACGGCGCTGCTACACGTCCAGAAGAGCATCTGCCAGCTTGAGCACGATTACGGCCGGTCGACAGAGGGTGCAGGTAGATGGGTTAATGTCGAATTTGTTTCGGCGAACCCGACAGGACCACTGCACGTCGGTCACGGCCGTGGAGCGGCGTTAGGTGATGCAATAGCCGCCCTGCTGGAGGCGATCGGCTATAATGTCACGCGGGAGTTTTACGTCAATGATGCAGGGCTGCAGGTCGACCGGCTTGCGCGCTCACTGTGGGCTCGCATCCAGCAAGCATGTGGACGTGACGCGGAGATTCCCGAAGGTGGCTATCATGGGGAGTACCTCGTTGAGCTTGCGCGGCGGGTGGTTGCCAATGAGGGCGCTGCGTTCGCCGACGTTCCAGAGGGCGAAGCGCTGGTGCGCTGCCGGGAAATCGCGATTGCAGATCAGCGGGCTGAGCAGGACCGCGACATGGCCGACTTCGGTGTGAAGTTCGACAGTGTGTTCAACGAGCGTCAGCTGTATGAGGACGACAAAATCAGCTCGTGTCTCGCCGAGCTTGAAGGAAGAGGACTGACGTACGAGAGCGAAGGGGCCCTATGGCTGAGGACCTCGGAGTTCGGAGACACAAAGGACAGAGTGCTTCGGAAAAGCAATGGAGCGTTCACTTATTTCCTGCCTGATATTGCTTATCACCGAGATAAGGCTGACCGAAAATTCGCTAGGGCGATAGATATTTGGGGTGCGGATCACCATGGATATGTGGCGCGAATGAATGCCGCACTTCTCGGACTGGGGTTGTCTGAAGATTTCTTCGATGTGGTGCTCGTGCAGCTCGTGCGCGTGATGAGGGAAGGGCAAGAAGTGAAGTTTTCGAAACGAGCCGGAGACTTCGTTACACTCCGCGATCTCTATGAGGAAACCGGAGTAGATGCCGCTCGATATTTCTTCCTTATGCGGCGCGGCGACGCGCAATTTATCTTTGATGTAGACTTGGCGAAGAAACAGTCAGAGGAGAATCCCGTATACTACGTTCAGTACGCCCATACAAGGATCGCCGGCATCTTTCGCAAGGCGAAACTGAGCGCATCAGATCTCGATGTGAAAGGGGCAGATGTGTCAATGTTGCAGGAAGACGACGAACGGGCCCTTATCAAGCACCTCGAACGGTTTCCGGCAGCGGTCGAAAAAGCGGCGCGGTTATTGGAACCACACCGCATCACCGTGTACCTTGATAAGATGGCGCGACTGGCAAACGGGTGGTATCACCGGCATCGAGTCATCGGCGCGCCGGAGGGATTGGAGTTGGCACGGCTTATACTGGCGCGTGCAGTTCAAATCGTGCTGGCTAATGGACTCAATCTGCTGGGAGTGTCTGCACCGGAACGCATGTAACAGATGACTCTACTCGTTGTCGGTAGTATTGCGCTCGACTCCGTCGAAACCCCGTTTGGATCGACTGCAGACGCGCTCGGCGGATCAGCGATCTACTTCAGCTGCGCCAGCCGCTTCTTCCATCCGGTGAGCGTGGTCGGCGTTGTGGGCGATGACTTTCCCATGCATGAACTGGACGTGCTCGCGAAAGACGGGGTAGACCTTTCCGGCGTTGAGAGGGCCACAGGTGAAAGCTTCCGCTGGAAGGGCAAGTACTCGTACGATCTACAGAATCGGGAAACTATCGACAAGAGACTGGGTGTATTTGCTGACTTCCACCCAACCATTCCGGCAGAGCTTCAGACCAGCCAATTCGTTTTCCTGGGAAATATCGATCCCAACCTACAGCTAGGTGTGCTCGACCAAATCCAGAATCCTAAATTGGTTGTCTGCGATACGATGAACTACTGGATTCAAGGGAAGCGTGAAACGCTAATAGAATTGCTAGGCAGGATAAACGTGCTTATGGTCAACGACGCTGAAGCACGGGAGCTCTCCGGCGATTGGAACATCCACCGGGCGGCACGGTGGATTTTGGAGCGGGGACCAGGGATGGTCGTAATAAAACAGGGTGAGTATGGTGCCGTATTGGTAGATGGTGAGTCAACGTTCTACGTGCCGGCGTATCCCCTCGAGGAAATCTTTGATCCCACCGGCGCCGGAGACGCGTTCGCTGGTGGCTTCGTGGGTCACTTGGCAAGCACCGATGACATCTCGCGAGGAAACCTACGCCAGGCGATGGTGCTGGGATCGACGATGGGATCGTTTGCAGTGGAGAAATTCTCTGTCAATATGCTGTTGGATATTGATCTGGAGCAGGTGTATCGGCGGGCGCACCAATTTGCAGATTTGGTCCATTTCGAGATGGACACGACATAGCAATGTCGTCCGCCGAACTCTACCGCCAGTTAGGGGTGGACCTCCAAGCGGCGGAAAGTGCGAAACAGCAAATAGCCCGCGCGGTCGAGTCGACCCGAACCGCGTTGGCGCGGGGGTCGGTGGGCGATTTCGGGGGGATGGTGCGACTCCCGGAAGACGTTCCCGATCCAGTACTCGTGATGAGCACGGATGGCGTGGGGACAAAGGTCTTAGTGGCGATTCGCGCTGGCCGCCACGACACGATCGGTGAAGATCTCGTTAACCACTGCGTCAACGACATTCTGGTTCACGGTGCGCGGCCGCTTTCATTCCAAGATTATATAGCCGGCAACTCTGTCGAGCCTACAACCACCTCCACGGTGGTTGACGGTATTGCTCGCGCGTGTTCAGCGCACGAGATGGTTTTGACGGGCGGAGAGACGGCTCAGCTTCCGGATCTCTACCGGCCCGGGCATTACGACCTCGCGGGCACGATAGTGGGAGTCGTCTCTGAGGACCAGGCTATCTACGGCGAACGCATAAAGCCCGGCGATCTGCTGGTAGCCTACGAATCAAACGGACTCCACACCAACGGTTACACGCTGGCTCGGAGCGTCGTATTCGACACATTGGGTTTGGATGTCGACGCGATGTTTCCGGGAACACAAGAGACCGTGGCTGAGGTTCTCCTGAAAGTTCATCACAGCTACTACAGCCAGATTGTCCCGGTGCTCAGAAAGGTTCACGGTATAGCCCATGTCACCGGTGGTGGGATAAAGGGGAATCTTTCTCGCATTGTTCCAAGTGGATGTGGCGCTCGCGTCGACCTTTCGACGTGGGAGCCTGACAATATCTTTACCGCGCTTCGAGATGCTGGCTCGATCAGTTCCGACGAAATGTATGCTGTGTTCAATATGGGTGTTGGCATGATCGCAGTGGTTTCGCGTGGTGAAGCTGACTCGATCATGGCAGCGGCATCCCCGATACGGGCTTGGGTTATGGGTGAGGTGGTGGCTGGTGACGGCGTCGTCCTCGAATAGCGGTTCCGACCTGTGACCGAACGCGAAGCGATGCAACTTTGCCTTGAGCTCGCACGCCGGGGGTGGGGCCGAGTGGCTCCCAATCCGATGGTTGGGGCCGTTCTACTCAATGATAATGAGGTGATTGCCAGCGGCTACCACGAGGAATTTGGTGGTCCGCATGCTGAGATCAAGGCACTTCAGGCGGCCGCTGATCCGCAAGGATCGGTATGTGTGGTGAATCTCGAACCGTGCACGCATCAAGGTAAATCTCCTCCTTGCACAGAGGCCTTGATCAAAGTTGGTGTTTCGCGAGTCGTCGTCGCGGGCTCAGATCCGAATCCCACCGCGGCTGGAGGCCTTCGGGTGCTGGAAGAGGCGGGTATAGAGGTCGAGGTCGGGCTAATGAGAGACGAGGCCGCCGCCCTAAACTCCCCTTTTCTCTGGAACCAGACGCGTACCGACGTACCCTTCGTGGCTCTCAAGCTGGCAACTTCTGTCGATGGTTTCATCGCCGATTCCGACGGGAGGTCGCGATGGATCTCAGGTGAGCAGTCGAGAGAGTGGGTTCAGTGGCTGCGCGCCGGTTTCGATGCGATCGCGGTAGGACGGCAGACGGCTGAGAGTGACGACCCAGAGCTCGCTGTGCGCGGCGACGTAGTGCCGCGCAAGCACCCAACACGGCTTGTCTTTACCAAGTCAGGTAAGCTGCGCCCGAACCTCAGAATACTGTCTTCCGTCGCTGCGGCGCCAACCAAGATCGTGGAAGTAGTTGGGCCGGCGGGCCAACGTAACTTGGATCCAGTGGACGGAATCGACGTTATTTCCACAGAAACGCTGCTGTCCGCTTTTCACAGACTGAGAGAGCTGGATATTGGCTCGGTGTTGGTCGAGGGTGGTGGAAGGTTTGCCGCAGAGCTGTTGGGACTTAATCTGATAGACAGATTCTACTGGGTTCAGGCGCCGATTTTGCTCGGCCGCGGTGTACCAGCGTTTGGCAAGCGTGCCGGTACCGCATTGTCGGAGGTAGAGAATTGGGTCGTCACGGAGCGCCGTGCCTTGGGAAAGGATACCTTATTAGTGCTAGATAGGGCGTTATGTTTACAGGTATAGTGACAGCCCAGGGGGCGGTGAAGGCGGTCGATCAGTCCGGCGAACAACTTAGGATAACGATCGATTCTCCCTATTCGGACCTGGAACCGGGGGAGAGTGTGGCGGTGGACGGTGTGTGCTTGACGATCGTTGATATAGCGGATGGTGGTTTCAAGGTCGAAACGGTGTCAACGACGCGTGGCAGGACTCGCTTCCACGCTACGAAGGTGGGGGACATTGTGAACCTCGAGCGCGCACTTGCCGTCGGCGACCGTCTCGGCGGCCACTTTGTGTCAGGCCATGTCGACGGTGTGGCTGCGGTCGTGGCAACGAAGGAGCAAGGTGACGCGCTGCTCGTGGATATTCGCGTCCCGGAAGAAGTGGCTGACGTGACCATACCAATCGGGTCCATCGCTGTCGACGGGGTGAGTCTCACAGTCAATGCGGTGCCCGGTCCAAATATGGTGCAGGTGTCGTTGATACCCTACACACGAGACCATACGACGCTCGGGCGCCTGAAGGTTGGTGACGAAGTGCATGTTGAAGCGGACATGCTGGGTAAATACGTAAGCCAGCTTCTCAGATCCCAAGTTGTGGAAGGATCGAGGAGGGACAGTGACGTTTGATACTATAGAAAAGGCCCTAGAGGATATCAAAACCGGTCGCCTCGTTATCGTCGCCGACGACGAGGACAGAGAAAATGAAGGTGACCTCGTCGGTGCGGCTGCCCAGGTCACGCCCGAGATGATCAACTTCATGGCCAAATACGGGCGTGGTCTCATCTGTGTTGCGCTTAGTCCAGAGCGATGCCAGGCACTCGGCTTGTCGCAGATGGCCGACACCAACTCTGAGTCAATGGAAACCGCGTTCACGGTGAGCGTGGATGCAAATAAGCGCTTTGGCGTTACTACCGGGATCTCGGCCCATGATCGCGCGAAGACAATTCAGGTTGCCATCGATCCGGCCACCGTACCAGCGGACTTGAGAAGACCAGGCCACGTGTTCCCGCTGCGGGCTCGGCCGGGCGGTGTGTTGCAGCGCGTAGGCCAGACTGAGGCGAGTGTTGATTTCGCCCGGCTGGCCGGTATGTATCCCGCGGGTGTGATCTGCGAGATCTTGGACGAAGACGGTTCGATGATGCGGCGGCCCCAGTTGGAGCAATTTGCGGCCAGGCACAACCTCACATTCGTTACGGTGGCGCAGCTTGTGGCGTATCGTCTGCAAACTGAACGCTTGGTGCATCGTGCCGCTTGGGCGCGCCTGCCCACTAAGTATGGAGAATTTGAGATCGTTGGCTATCGCAATGATGTAGATGACGCGGAGCATATCGCGCTCGTCTACGGAGAAGTGAATGGCAAGGAGAATGTCTTGGTTCGGATGCACTCTAAATGCCTCACTGGTGACGTGTTTGGATCGGAACGCTGTGATTGCGGCTGGCAGCTTCACAGTGCAATGCAAGAGATAGCAAATACCGGCTACGGTGCGATCGTGTACTTGGATCAGGAAGGACGAGGTATCGGGCTGCTTAACAAGCTCAAGGCTTACGAGCTTCAGGACACCGGCCACGATACCGTGGAAGCCAACGCGAAACTTGGATTCCCGCCCGATCTACGCAATTACGGGATCGGCGCTCAGATCCTGATAGACCTAGGCCTCACGAGCATCCGAGTATTAACCAACAATCCCCACAAATTAATTGGTCTGGAGGGCTATGGCCTAACGATCACCGAACGTGTTCCGCTGGTTCCCGACCCGACGGACGAGAATCGCGCGTACCTCAGCGTAAAGCGCGATAAGCTCGGGCATCTTCTGGCAGACTAAAATGGCCCCGAACGAGCGCAGTGCGCGCCGGAGCCGGCGCGTGCTTGTCGTTGCCAGCCGTTATAATGAGGCCGTTACCCGCAAACTCCTCGAGGGAGCTTCGGAGACGCTGCGCCAAGAAGGTATTGGGGAGTCGGACGTTACTATTGTGTGGGTGCCTGGAGCCTTCGAACTTCCGGCCGCTGTGCATGTTGGGCTCGCGACCGGTAGGTATGATCTGGCCGTTGCTCTCGGAGCCGTCATACGAGGCGACACTCCCCACTTCGAATATGTTGCGGGAGAGGCGACACGAGGTCTCGGCAGCGCCGCTACGAGGTTTGGGTTGCCGGTCGGTTTCGGGCTTCTCACGTGTGATACAATGCAGCAGGCCCTCGATAGGGCGGGCGGTGATCGGGGAAACAAGGGCTCCGAAGCAGCGGCCAGCGCGCTGGCTGCAGCGGCAGTGTTGGACGGGCTGCGAGACGTTGCTGAGAGCTGAGACAAGAAAGCGCGCGCGCGCGCTGCAGCTCCTCTACGCTTGGGAACTTCAAGATAAACCGCAAATCACTGAGGTTGCCCAGAGGTTGGCGCAGTTGTCCGTGCGTTCAGGGAGGGCGATGGCGGCTGCCGAGGAACTAGCGAAGTCAGTGGTCGAAAAGATTGGCGAGCTCGATGACGAGATAGAGGAAGCCTCAGACAACTGGCGAGTGAAACGAGTGGGTGTCGTGGAGCGGAATATCTTGAGGTTGGCACTTTACGAGCTGAGCCAAGGTGATGTGCCGGGTGCGGTCGTGATCGACGAGGCTGTTCGGCTAGCCCATTGGTTTGCAGGTCCTCGCGCGCCGGCATTCATCAACGGAATACTCGACAATCTAGCCAGGCAGCATGGACGGTTGTGAGGATACTAGCAGTCAACTGGCTGGATATCGACAATCCTGACGCGGGCGGAGCCGAACTCCACTTCTTTGAGATCTTTCGACGCTTGGTGACCAGAGGCCACCCAGTGACTCTCGTGACTTCAGGCTGGCAGGGTGCGGATCCGACGACCGAGATTGATAGGATCCGGATTCTTCGGTTTGGTAACCGCTACTCGTTTGCACTCAGGGCGCGAAGGGCGGTGCGAAGGGTCCTCACAGACAGCGATTTTGACGTAGTAGTTGAAGACATTAACAAGCTTCCCCTCTTCCTGCCCACGCTAACGGATCTGCCAGTTTACGTGATCGTACCGCACCTCTTCGGAGCGGCGGCTTTTAGAGAGGCTGCATTTCCAATAGCGCTCACCGTCTGGCTGGCCGAGCAGCCCATTCCTCATGTCTATAGACGCTCTGCCTTCCACGCCATCAGTGAGAGCACTCGTGACGATCTGGTTGCCAGGGGAGTGGACGAATCTGCTGTCGAGGTAGTATATCCAGGTGTAGACAAGGAGTGGTATCATAGGGACCAATCCGTCGATCGGGCGGCCGATCCTACGTTCCTGTACATTGGTCGCCTAAAACGTTACAAGGGAGTCGATACCGCAATCCACGCTGTCGCAATCTTGCGAAGGCAATTTGGATCGGCCACACTACAAATAGCGGGCTCAGGTGACGATCGCCCGCGTCTCGAGCAGCTAGCTCGCTCGTTGGGCGTCTCTGATTCAGTGGAGTTCTTAGGATTTGTGAGCGAAGCAGAGAAGCGGGACCTGATGCGGCGAGCGTGGGCGGTGATTTTTCCGTCTGCCAAGGAGGGGTGGGGCTTGACCAATATCGAAGCTGCGGCGTGTGGGACACCGGGAGTGGCGGCTGACAGTCCCGGCCTGCGCGAGACCGTGGTTGACGGTCGGACAGGTATCCTCTTTCCATACGGTGATTCGGACGCGCTGGCGTCGTGTCTCGATAGGCTGTGCCGAAGTGCCGATCTGAGAGCCGAATTGGGCGCGGGAGCAGTAGGATTTGCGGAAACCTTTTCATGGGAAGAGGCGTCTCAGCGTACCGAAGCCCACCTTCATTGGTACTTGCATCACAAATCAGAGTCGAGGTGAGGGATATTTCTGATGAAAACTTCGATCACAGTCCGACATACTGATGTGCCAGACGAACTCAAGGCTCGGGCCTCCGAGTTGTTGGACAAGCTTGCAAAGAAGGCTCACCGGCCGCAGAGAGCTAAGATTATTTTCGACGCAGATCACGGGGAGTGTATCGTCGAGATCGAGCTTCGCCTGGCACGCAGTCAAGTCAAGGTCGCGAAGGCCGGTGCGAGTGATTTTCGTACGGCGCTGGATCTAGTGATCGCCAAGCTGGCTCACCAACTCGATCGTGGAACCACCAGTGCAGTGCGAGAATGAACTGAGGATCGTGTGATGGCTGTGCTAACGGTCAAAGAGCTTCTCGAACGAAAGGGTGACAACCTTCAGCTCGAGTTGATGACTCTTGGAGTCGATCTCGAGCGGGAGATCACGGTCCCGGAGATTTCTAGTCCCGGGCTCGTGCTTGCGGGGTACGTGGCGAGGTTTGTCAGCACCAGACTGCATACACTTGGCGAGACTGAGATTTCATATCTCGAATCTTTATCACGCGCTGAGCGACACAAGTCTCTGGAAACATTTCTCAGTTACGAGCTCCCCTGTGTTTTCGTTACGAAGGCCCTGGACATTCCGAAGGAGCTTCTTGAGATCGCCTCCGAGAAAGGTATACCGGTCCTGTCGAGCGCCCTGTCGACTTCGCAGTTCTATCGAAGCATCACGCCCTATCTCGAAGAAGCCTTTGCACCAAGTACCACTGTCCACGGATCCCTAGCCGACGTTTATGGCGTGGGACTGCTGTTTGTTGGTCGTTCGGGAATAGGTAAGAGCGAATGTGTTCTCGACTTAGTGGAACGAGGACACAGGCTGGTTGCAGACGATGTAGTTCATGTGACGCAACGGGGTAGCGAGGTGCTAATCGGCAGGTCAGATGAACTGACACACCGATACCTCGAGATCCGCGGAGTGGGGCTGGTAGATATTTCGGCGCTCTTTGGCATACGCTCCGTGCGGCAACAGAAGCGTATAGAGGTCGTTGTAGAGCTCACCGATTGGGAATCGGCCAAGGATATCGACAGGACCGGACTGGACACGCGGACGCGTACGATCCTCGGTGTCGAGCTTCCGGAGGTAGTGGTTCCGCTCAATCCGGGGAAAAACATAACCGTGGTGTCTGAAGTTGTAGCGATGAATCACCTGCTGCGCTATAGCGGTGTCGACGCCGCCGGCGAATTGAACGAACGACTCGTCGCCAAACTCGCCGCACAAAAAGAGCTGCGGGAGTACCTCTCCGAAGATTATGAATAATACAGTGCAGGGTGTCGTCGTATCACATGGTGACCTTGCCGGCGCACTTGTCGGAGCGGTCATGAAGATCACCGGTGAAGACGGCGACTTGCATGCGATATCCAACAACAAGTGCTCGGCAGAGAGTCTTGCGAAGAGAGTAGCCGAGGCTGTAGGCACTAAACCGACGGTGGTATTCGTTGACCTGCCAAGCGGCAGCTGTATCCAGGCGGCCGCTAGGCAAATGCGAGCCCTCCCGAACGTAACAGTTGTTACCGGGGTCAACCTGGCGATGCTGATCGACTTCGTGTACCATCGCGATTCGACAACGCCCTCGAAAGCAGCCGATCGGGCCGTCGACAAGGGTATTCACGCGATAAAGCCCTTCGCTGGGTGACACTCACGCTGGTGAGATTGGATGACCGACTTGTCCACGGCCAAGTTGTAATCGGCTGGGGCAACGCGCTTGGAATCGAATGCCTCGTCCTGATCAACGATCACGCGCGGGAGAATGAATCGGAACAAGAACTTCACGCGCTCGGCGTCCCAGATAACATGGAACTCGAATTCGCTTCCGTAGAGGAGGCACGCAGCAGGATTCCGGAACTGGAGGATACTGAGCGGCGAGTTGCACTGCTTGTCGGATCAGTCGAAGACGTGGTCAGGTTGTGCGACAAGAACGAAAACATCCACCGCATCAATGTCGGGGGCGTTCACATGGGGGAGGGTCGTAGAGAGCGACTACCCTATGTGTACCTCAGTGATTTGGAAGCTGAAATGCTTAGGAACCTGGCTTCGTCCGGGATAGACGTCACCGCCCAAGACGTGCCGTCTGCTCCAGCGATTCCTGCGAGCGAATTTGTTTAATATGGATCCGACCATCCCAGCGCTACTCCTTTGGGGAATGTTCGTCGGCGTGGATCTGGTGAGTTTCCCGCAAATCATGATCGCTCGCCCGATCGTAGCTGGCTCGGTTGCGGGATTCATTACCGGCGACCCAGTGGGTGGAATCCAGATTGCGGTCATAATGGAGCTGTTTGCGCTCGAAGTGGTGCCAGTGGGTGGCGCTCGGTATCCTGACTACGGTCCGGCCACGGTTGCCGCCGCTTACGCGGTATCCGGGTCACCCGGAGTGCTTGCATTGGGGCTGGCGACGCTCATCGGTCTCGTGACCGCCTACGCAGGCGGCATTGGGATTCAGATCGTTAGGCGAGCGAACACGACCGACGTAGAGCGATGCAGGAGTCGTCTGGATTCCGGAGACCGAACAGCCGTTCGCGGTCTACAGTTTCGCGGCATTACGCGCGATGCATTGCGTGCACTTTCTGTCACGGCTGCCGGTTTGGTTATCGGTTACGCGGCGCGACAGTGGTTGCTCGTGGACGTGGGAGATGCCGTTCTTTTGACCATTGCCGCCGTAGGCGCCTCGCTCGCGGCTGGACTGATCGGTGCGATGAAAATAACCGGTAGGCGATCCGGTGTCCGCTGGATCGCGCTCGGAGCGATCAGCGGCCTGATTTGGGTCAACTTGCTGTGAGACTGGCAAACGTCTTCATCAGATCCCTTGCGGTCCAGGGCGCCTGGAACTTCGAGCGGATGGTTGGTGTCGGCATCGCCCATATGAGCGAACCGCTGCTGCGGGATCTTCCGGGTGGAGAGTCTGGAGAGGCCTACGGTGATGCCTTGCGTCGGTCTGCAAGTTTCTTCAACACGCACCCGTATCTTTCCGGACTGGCCGCCGCGGCGCTGGCACGCGCCGAAATCGAGGGGGTCGAGCGCGACGAAATCGAGAAGCTGAGAAAAACTCTGGTGGGTCCCTTGGGTTCGATCGGTGACAGGCTAATCTGGATTGGGGCACTCCCGATTGCTGCCGCGGTGGCCATCGCACTCGCAACGCTCTGGCCGCCCGCTCTTGTCCCGCTAGTTTTCATGTTACTCTACAATGCAGCCCACTTTGGCATGCGAATTTGGGGTCTGCGAGCTGGGTGGGAGAATGGGATTCGGGTAGCGCGGGCGTTATCGAGCAGAGGACTCAAGGTGCTGGCGCGAACGGCGGGGCCGCTCGCGGGAATATCGGTTGGCTTTGCTCTCCCAGTTTCGGCGGAGTGGTTGTTTCGGGGGTGGGAAAGCCTGGACGTTGTGGGAGCACTGCTCGTAATGGCGCTAGGGGTGACGCTGGTCGGTTGGGTGTTCGATCGACTAGACGGTCTCAAATTTGGTGTGGGCGCAATCGGTGTGGTGTGGATGCTGGGTGTGTTGATGCTATGATTGAGCAACAGATCGAGATTGTGAACTCGCTCGGTTTGCATGCGCGCCCGGCGGCCGATTTCGTGAAGCTGGCTAGCAAATTCCGCGCCGATGTTTGGGTGAGCAAGGGAGAGCTTGAAGTAAATGCCAAGAGCATAATGGGCGTGCTTACACTGGCCGCTGAGTGCGGCGCAACAGTGACTGTCAGAGCTGATGGAGTAGATGCCGAGGATGCGGTTGAAGCACTGGTGGAGTTAGTCAGCAACGGTTTTGGAGAAGAGTGAAGAAATCGTCTCGCTTCATAGGTATTGGTGTGTCGCACGGCGTGGCGTTGGGCCCGGCGCTGGTGGTCGGATCAGCCCTCGCTGAGCTACGTGACCTGCCGATGTTCGCACCCGACCTGAGCAAAGAAGACGCCAGGTTGGAGGAAGCCATCCAGAAAACAAAAACTCGACTTCTTGAGTTGCGGGATAGAACTGAGCAGCGTGCGGGTACCGAAGAGGCGAAAATCTTCGACGCCCAGATCCTCATGCTCGAAGACGAGGAGTTCCTCTCCTCTATCAGGCGCCTGATCAGAGAAAACAGTCTTACGGCCGAGCGCGCTTTTGAATTCGTTTCACTCGAGCTGCGGCAACTCTGGTCACAATCGAGCAGCCCTCTGCTGCGCCAGAAAACTACTGATCTGTTGGCCATCACCGACCGCATTATCAATTACCTCATGGGCAAGCCTGGGGCGGTGGGATTGACGGGCCTGACCGACGAGCCTTGTGTCGTAATCACCAAAGAGCTCACGCCCGGTCTTACTGTAGAATTCGACAGAGAGCACGTGGCAGCGTTCGTGAGTGAAGAGGGAACGCGCACGTCGCACGCCGCCATACTGGCGCGGAGTCTTGAGATCCCGTGTGTCATGGGTCTCGCAACAGCGCTGAGTCAGATCAAGAGCGGTGACAAGGTGATCGTCGACGGGGCTACAGGTGTCGTGATAGTCAGTCCGTCCAAAGCGGAGATCAAGCAGGTTCACGCCCGCCAAGAGTTGCGCCAGCCGTTAGAGCGGGAATTGGAGCTCGGCGGTGACGAACCAGCGGCAACTCTCGACGGCACGCCGATAACGTTGCGCGGCAACCTGGATTTGCCGGAGGAGCTCGATAGTTTGGCCAATCACGGAGCCGAGGGTGTCGGGCTCATGCGCACCGAGTTTCTCGTGTTGGGACGACCCGCTCTGCCCAGCGAGGACGAGCAGTACCAGTTCTTCAGGCGGGTAGCCGAACGGTTTCCCGGACATCCGCTGATAATCAGAAGCTATGATCTTGGCGGGGACAAGCTTCCGACACCTTCTCGTCCGCCGCCGGACCCGAACCCGTTTCTGGGATGGCGTGCGATCCGCGTCTGTCTCGACGAACCAGAACTTTTTAAGACTCAGATTCGTGCGCTACTGAGGGCGCGTCGGCACGGCGATGTACAGCTGATGCTCCCGTTAGTGACTGGAATCGGCGAGTTGGATGAGAGTATTGATCTGGTGAACGAATGCAAGAGCGAGCTCCGGCGCGATGGCGTCGAGGCTGCTGCGGATCTTCCCGTCGGCGTGATGGTGGAAACCCCATCCGCCGTTATGATCGCACCTGAACTTGCCAAGAGCAGCAGCTTCTTGAGCGTCGGTACGAACGATTTAACGCAATACACGCTTGCGGTGGACCGCGCAAATGCCAGGCTGGCCAGTCGGTTTGTCTCGCTACACCCCGCGATAGTCCGAATGCTCAAACAAGTGCTCGTGGCTGCTGCGGATCAGTCGATTCCGGCGAGTGTGTGCGGTGAGCTTGCATCGGATCCGCTGGGAGTGGTCTTGCTGATAGGGCTCGGCTACAGAGTGTTGAGCGTTTCGCCCGCCAGTCTGCAGATGGTAAGGTGGCTCGTCCGCCAGATCGATACCCAGGCGTCGCGTGAAGCGGCAGACAAGGCGTTGCTAGCGCGGACGTCTGATGAGGTGTCCAGTGTTCTCCGGGATGTCATTACACAGTACGTCGACACTGAGTTGCTAAATATCGGATGGTTGCCGATGCGGAGTCCCCAAAGTAGCTTGAAAGTCTGTTTCGAGCTCATTTTTTGCTGGTTAGGACGAAATGAATTGCGCTACTCATACCTTTTCTTCGGAGTCGGTCACCGAAGGTCACCCAGATAAGATGTGTGACCAAATTTCCGATTCTA
>JAZFQE010000328.1:0-2752 GCA_036444955.1 Gemmatimonadales bacterium | reverse complement strand
AAGGGTGCTCTCAGCGGCCGACGGGTTCTCGTTAGTGCTGGGACCTCCCGCGAAGGACTGGACGCGGTGCGTGTGATAACGAATCTTTCGAGCGGGCTGATGGGATTCGAGTTGGCAAGGGAGGCCTACGCGCGCGGAGCGGAGGTGATACTCGTTACTGGTCCTACCACACTCGATCCTCCCTACGGTGTGGATGTAGTCCGGATCGATTCAACTGAAGAGTTGCAGTCGGCCATATCAAGCCATCTAAAGGTTGCCGACGTACTCGTAATGGCGGCAGCGCCCTCTGACTACCGCCCGACGAACAAGAGCGCTGAAAAGCGAGCGCGCAAGGACGGTTCACTGGGGCTCGAATTGGAACCGACGCCCGATGTGCTGGAATCGACTCTCTCGGATCGGCCCGAGAGGTGCTTCTGTGTGGGCTTCGCGCTGGAAACGGGTGACGGTTTGAAGCGTGCCCGTGAAAAAATGACGCAGAAGCAGCTTGACATGGTAGTCTACAACCGGGCCGACCAAAATGGCTCTGGCTTCGAGGTGGAAACGAACCAAGTAATTCTCATCACGGATAGCGAAGAAGAGGAGCTTCCGCTCATGACTAAGAGTGAGGTGGCCGCGAAGATATTAGACGCGGTCGAAGCTAGAGTGTGAGCCAGGCTGACGACATCGCGCGGTTCTTGCGCCAGAAAGTCGAACTGGGAGAGGGAAGTGTCGTGGTGGAAAAGGCTTCGTCGGAGGTAGTTGCTCAGCCCAAGCCTCGCTGGATGAAGGACGCTCCCGAAATCCCCGGCCCAGGCATTCGTGTTGAAGCTCCCGAACCCGACATGCTCGCGGCAAATCCACTTCAGGACATGGATCTACAGCGGCTCACAACGGAAATCGCTTCGTGTACCAAGTGCAAGTTATGCAACGGAAGGACGAACACTGTCCCCGGTGAGGGTCCACTCGATGCGAAACTAATGGTCGTTGGCGAGGCGCCCGGGGTCAACGAGGATTTACAGGGACGTCCCTTTGTGGGAAGAGCGGGCAAGTTGCTCGACGACATTCTCGCCGCGATCGATTTACCGCGCCAGAGTGTCTACATCTGCAATATTCTGAAGTGTCGGCCCGACAAAAACCGTAATCCCGAAGCCGCCGAGATCGAGGCTTGCATTCCACATCTCTACCGTCAAATTGAGTTAGTCAAACCCTCGGTGATACTGGCTGT
Organism: Gemmatimonadales bacterium; assembly: GCA_036444955.1. Classification (GTDB taxonomy): domain Bacteria; phylum Gemmatimonadota; class Gemmatimonadetes; order Gemmatimonadales; family GWC2-71-9; genus B16T1B5. The sequence goes on along the minus strand of JAZFQE010000328.1, from coordinate 1,548 downwards.
GGGGTCGGTTGCAGCCGGGGCGCTACTGGGCACACGAAAATCACTAGGTCAACTCCGAAACCAAATCCACGAATTTCGCGGCACGCCGTTGATTGTTACATACCATCCCGCTGCTCTCCTGAGAAACCCCAATTGGAAGAAGCCAACTTGGGATGACGTCCGTATCGCACGACAACTTGTCGACCGCAGTAGCTGACGAGCTCGCCACGCGCCAGACACCGTGGAGCTCCGAGGCGGAGCAGGCGGTGCTGGGGGCGATGATGCTCGATGCGGACGCCGCGCTGCGTGCGCTCGAATTGTTGGATGAGGCAGCCTTCTGGCGTGAGCCACACCGAAAGCTCTTCTCGGCTCTCAAGGCGCTGGTCGAAAGAGTTGACGTTACCGACCCGGTCGCTCTCACCGACGAACTGGAGAAACGTGACGAGCTGGAAGATGTTGGCGGTCGCGAATACATCAGCCTGCTTCAGGACGTCGTCCCCACGGCAGCGCATGTCGAATACCACTGCCGGATCCTCAAGAACAAGGCTTTGCTGCGCCGGCTCATCGAAACGGGGGAGGAGATAGTCCGCTCTGCATCCCAGGGACGTGAGGATGTAGATGAGCTACTCGATCGGGCCGAAGCGCGCATCTTCGATGTTTCGTTCCAACGCAGATCACAGGAAGCGATCCGCATCAAGGAGCTAATGTGGGAGACGATGGAGCGCATCGAAGCGCGCCATCGTGGGGACGAGTCCACCAGAGGAGTTCCCTCTGGCTTCAAGGATCTGGATGTCAAGACCAACGGGTTCCAGCGGAGCGATCTCATTATCGTCGCAGCTCGCCCAGCGATGGGAAAAACGTCGTTCTGCCTCAACATTGCCGCCAACGCCGCCCTCGAGAATAAGGTGCCGGTAGCCGTCTTCTCACTGGAGATGTCGCGTGATCAGCTTATAGAGCGGTTTTTGGCGGCCGAGAGCTTTGTCGAATTGCATCGCCTGCGGAGCGGAGCGCTGCGGGACGAAGATTATCCCAAGATGTCTCGTGCGGCCGGAATGCTGGGCACGGCTCCAATCTGGATTGACGACTCGCCCATGCTGTCGACGTTCGAGCTTCGCTCGAAGGCGCGCCGGATGAAGGCGGAGCACGATATCGGTCTGATAGTGGTAGACTATCTGCAGCTCATGCGCGATGCCGATGGGAGAAACAATCGCAACCGCAACGAGGAGATCAGTCTTATTTCTCGCAATCTCAAGGCGTTGGCTAGAGAACTGCATACGCCAGTAATTGCCCTCTCGCAGTTATCACGCGCTCCGGAGCAGCGCGGCGGCAACAAGCGGCCCTTGTTGTCGGATCTGCGCGACTCGGGCGCGATCGAACAGGATGCCGACCTCGTCATCTTCATCTACCGAAGCGAGATGTACCGCGACCCCAGCGAACACAGCGACTCGCAGGAGGGGATGGCCGAAATCATCCTCGCCAAACACCGCAACGGGCCTACCGGAACCGTCAAACTAGCGTTCCACAAGGAATTCACGCGGTTCGAAAGTTATAGCGCGAGAGTTCCTGAAG
>JAZFQE010000327.1:0-16520 GCA_036444955.1 Gemmatimonadales bacterium | reverse complement strand
ACGGAACGTGCACTTGCCTACCTCGAGAATCTGGACTCTCGCGCAGTTGCACCTTCCAACGATGCAGTGGCGGGACTCACTGCGCTTGACGTGCCGCTACCTGAACAGCCGTCGACCCCTGAGTCCGTCGTGCGAGTGCTCGACGAAATCTGTTCGCCCGCAACCCTTGCGATGGCCGGACCGCGGTTTTTTGGCTTCGTGATAGGCGGCTCGCTGCCCGCTGCGCTGGCGGCGAATTGGCTCGCCGGAGCGTGGGATCAAAACAGCGCGCTCTACAACATCACATCCGGACCGGCTGTTCTGGAGCAGGTCGCGCTGCGCTGGCTGAGAGATGTTCTCGATCTTCCCGAAGGTTGCGCGGGTGCGTTCGTCACGGGTGCCACCGTGGCGAACTTTTGTGCGCTGGCGGCCGCGCGTCACGAGGTGCTCGCGAGAGCCGGTTGGAACGTCGAAGCCGACGGTCTGTTCGCCGCCCCGCCGATCACTGTGATTGTCAGCGACGAAGCACATCCCACGCTCTTCAAATCGCTCGGCATGCTGGGCCTGGGACGTAGCCGCGTTGTCAAAGTCCCGGTGGACGGGCAGGGCCGGCTGTGCGCAACTAAGCTGCCGCCGCTGTCAGGTCCCACGATCGTCTGTTTGCAAGCCGGTAACATCAACACCGGGGCGTTCGATCCATTCGACGAAGTTTGTGATTTGGCAGCTGAGGCTAATGCATGGGTCCACGTGGACGGCGCATTCGGCTTGTGGGCTCTCGCCTCCGCCGAGCGACGTCACCTGGCCCGGGGAATTGAAAGAGCGAACTCATGGGCGACCGATGCTCACAAGTGGCTGAACGTTCCTTACGATAGCGGCCTCGCTTTCGTGCGTGATCCCGACGCGTTGAAGGCGGCGATGGCTATTACAGCTGAGTACCTGCCGACGGACAGCAAGCAGCGCAACCCCGCGGACTTTACGCCTGAACTTTCACGGCGCGCGCGGGGAGTCGAGGTGTGGGCTGCCCTAAAGTCACTCGGTCGGTCGGGTCTCGAGGAATTGGTTGATCGTCTGTGCCGTCACGCCCGGCGGTTCGCCGAGGGACTCGAAGCAGCTGGGTATCACGTACTCAACGACGTTGTTCTCAATCAGGTATTGGTGTCGTTTGGTGATGCCGAGACCACGGACCGTGTAATCGCAGAGATCCAGGCGGAGGGTACATGTTGGTGCGGTGGCACCGTTTGGCAGGAACAGGCCGCCATGCGGATAAGCGTATCGTGTTGGGCGACTACTGAATCGGATGTGGAGCGCAGTCTGGACGCCATGCTACGGATCGCAGCGAAATGTGTTCGGTAGAGATGCAGTACATCGACAACTTTGCAACAGCCTTCAACTCCCTGTTCCGGCGGGTCGTCGTGCCGGATTGCCATAAGCCCATCGCCCATCTGCAATCTTAACCTAGCGAGGAGCAAATGACGCTGAATGAGAAACAGTTGGAAATGTGTGAGTCGAGCACGTGGGACTTCTCTGATCTCACAGCTCTGTTTCTGAACTGCACTCTCAAGCAAACTCCGGACTTGTCTCACACCGAGGGGCTCATCAGAATCTCCCAAGCTATCATGGAGAAGAACAGTATCGCGGTGGAGGTGCTGCGTCCCGTGGATTACAACATCGCCTACGGAGTGTACGCCGACATGACCGAGCATGGCTGGGAGCAAGATGAGTGGCCTGGCATCTATGAGAAGGTGAAAGCAGCGGAGATACTCGTCATAACCACTCCCATCTGGTTGGGAGAGAAATCATCGGTGTGTACCAAGGTTATCGAGCGGCTCTACTCGACCTCGAGTGACCTCAATGAGCAGGGCCAGTATGCCTATTACGGCCGTGTCGCGGGCTGCCTCGTCACCGGCAATGAGGACGGAGCAAAACATTGTTCGATGAACATTCTCTATTCGCTCCAGCATCTCGGCTACGTAATTCCGCCTCAAGCCGATGCCGGGTGGCTAGGAGAAGCCGGTCCCGGTCCGTCTTATCTCGATCCCGGTTCAGGTGGTCCCGAAAACGATTTCACCAATAGGAACACGACTTTCATGACCTGGAACGTCATGCACCTTGCTCGAATGATTAAGGATGCCGGCGGGATACCGGCGCACGGGAACCAGCGGTCTAGATGGGAAGCGGGTTGTCGCCCTGATCACACGGTTCCTGAATTTCGCTAACCACGTTTGGGTTTCGCTGACACCATGATTGAGATACTATCTTCAAGTAAGCGAACCAATGAAAACCTTCAGTCTCACATCCGCAGCCTTCACCAAGGGTGGTGGGATCCCAGCCAAACACACCTGCGACGGTGATGATATCTCGCCGCCTCTGAGTTGGGATGGCGTGCCTGAAAACGCACAGAGCCTGGCGCTGATAATGGACGACCCCGACGCGCCCGATCCTGACGACCCCAGGGTGACATGGGTCCACTGGGTTCTCTACAACATCCCGATGTCGGTTTCAGTCCTATCGGAGGGTGTAACGGTGGCTCAGTTGCCGCAGGGTGCTAGACAGGGGAAGAACGACTGGAATCGGACAGGGTACGGCGGTCCGTGTCCACCAATCGGACGGCACCGATACTTTCATAAACTTTACGCTCTCGATGCAATGCTTCCCGAGATGCAGCGGCCCACCAAGGCTGAGCTCGAGGCAGCAATGGAGGGGCACATTGTGGCGCGAGCTGAGGTAGTGGGGACGTATCAGCGTCCGGGATGAGGTGTGGCTGAAGGCTAGCGTGACGGACGTCGCCGCTAGAGTAGCTGAAATGCTGTTGCTGCCGTTGTGACGATGAGTAATCTTGTATCGCGATCAGGATTGGTAACCGCACTGCTCGTGACCACCGCGGCGTGCGGCGGCGACTCGCGCGACGACCCGCCACCGAGGGTAATGGTCTCGACCCCTACTCCAGCCGAGTACTCGGTTGGCGAACAGCTCTTCGACGCCAATTGCTCAGTGTGTCACGGTCACAGGGCGGTGGGAACGCAGCAGGGGCCCCCGCTAGTCCATGTGATCTACGAAAGCAGCCACCACTCCGACGTTGCGTTCTACCGAGCTGTGCAGTTGGGAGTGCGCGCCCACCACTGGAACTTCGGTGACATGTCACCCGTTCCCGGTGTAGGTCAAGACGACGTTCGGCAGATTGTCAGCTACGTGAGGTGGCTACAGCGCGAGGCCGGAATATTCTAGTTGGTAGAAGAGCAGCTTATATTTGAGGTAGCCGGCGAGGAAATCGCTAATCAATTGAGAGGAGGGCAGTCATGAATTGGAAACTAATGCTCGGCACGTGTGCCTTCTTGAGCCTACCGGTCGCGACAACCGGCTGGGCCCAGGAGATGATGGAGGACGCCGACATAGAGGTGGAATCCGCGATAGCGTACGGCGTGGAAGATCGAGCGCCCGTCGACGCGGGAACAGAGTTCCCGGCGGATGTCGAAATGCTCTATGGCTGGACCCGTATCACCGGAGCGTCCGGCACCACTGTTCAACACGTGTGGATGCACGGGGAACACGAGTGGGCGGTGGACATCAACATCGGCGGCTCGCCCTGGCGCGTCTGGAGCACCAAGAACATACAGGCTGAATGGACGGGCGAATGGACTTTTGAGGTGAGGAGCGACATGGGCGACGTGGTTCACACCACGACGTTTACAGTGGGTGATATGTAGCAGGGAGTAGCCTAAGGGCTAACAGGCGCGGGCGCCCGCATACGGTCCGCTCATTGCACGGTTAACCACCTGCACCCTTGAGCTGACCCACTGCGGGGCCGCCCCGGCTCGCGCCACGGCTGCGTAACGCGTGTCACCGTCAATGAGAAGCCCGATTACCTTGGGCTGCATGTCTACGGACACGTCGAAGCATCCGTTAGGAGGTCTGACCTGGGTACTTAGCGTGACAGTCGGCCTGTCGCTGACTGATAGGTAAGTTGTGTATCCCTCCCGTTGCATGGCGGCCGGCCTTTCGCGGTTTCCGGATTCGGATATCGTCCCCAGCAGTGCAAGGGATCCGCGTGTCCGCTGCTGGGATGCTCCCACCCTGATTCCGCGCCACGCTCGATTTGGCAGACCGTAGCTGAGCGCATAGACAAATCCGTTGTAGGCGTCGATCGTGAGTTCGGTTCCGTAGCTGTAACGCTCGAGTTGCGGGGAGTCCGGATTCGGCCGCGGGGGCTGTGTACCCAGAGCGGAGAACACCGCCTGGATGGCAGAACCGGGCTCGACGGGTAAGGGCCGGGGCGTGCCGGCGAAGTCGGCAGGGTGCGGTTCAGCAACGAATTTGGGGCCTGACGTCAGCAATAGATAACCCCCCAACAACAGGACAGCCGGGATTCCGTAGATCAGCACCTTGCTCGCCGGCGGTCTATCACTGATACGATCAGCGAGCGGCGCAGCGGCCCTTTCGACAGCTGGCTGTCGCGCCTGAGCCGGTTTCTTGCCCGCGAACATTTCACTTAGAGTCTGTTCGCGCTCTCTGGGTGCCTCGGTCTCCCCTTCTTTCTCCTCCTCTTCCGCCGGTGGGGCTGGGAACTCTTCCAGCTCCGGTTTGGACATCGATCGGGACGCCCGCGCCAGCTCCTTCATAACGGAGGCGTAGTCAGAGCCATCTTCCTCGCGGGCACACACAGGGCAGCCGCGAGGGTTGTCCGGATTGTAGGGGATGTCGTGTTTAGAACAGCGAACTAGAGCCATAACTCCTTTATAAGCGCGGCGGCGTCACCCCGCGCTGTTTCTGATACTTGCCCTTCTTATCCGCGTAAGATACTTGGCAAATATCGTCTTTGTTGGCTTCGAAGAACAAGACCTGCGCGATGCCCTCGTTCGCGTATATCTTGGCCGGGAGGGGAGTGGTGTTGGAGATCTCCAGGGTGACATGGCCTTCCCACTCAGGTTCCAGCGGCGTCACGTTCGTAATGATACCGCATCTCGCATACGTACTCTTGCCGACGCAGATGGTTAGCACGTTCCGCGGAATGCGGAAGTATTCGATCGACCGGGCTAATGCGAACGAATTGGGTGGTACGATGCACACGTCGCCTTCGAACTCGACAAACGAACTCTCATCGAAGTTCTTGGGGTCTACCACTGCGGAGGCGACGTTGGTGAAGATCTTGAACTCGTTGGCCACGCGCATGTCATAACCGTATGATGAAAGCCCGTAACTGATTACGCCGTCGCGCACTTGAGCCTCAGCGAACGGATCGATCATTGCCCCGTGGGAAGCCATTTGGGCTATCCATTTGTCGGACTTAATAGGCATTAGCTCCCGCAGTGCGTCCAATTCGTCAACAACCGAACACCGGACGCGACCCTTCCTGATTACTACGTGACAGTGCTGGGGGGGTGCCATCCCGGACGGCGGGACGGGCCCGTCTGACGCGCGACGAAAGTGAAAGATAAACGCCCTTACCTATTGCGCCAATTGAAGTTGCTTGACACTCCCTCAAGTGGTTGGGTAACTTGAATTTCCCAGCAAGTGAAATCTTTCACAAGGCCCCGGGGGGCATGAAAGCAGAGTACGTTCCGCTCATCTTACTCATAGGATTCGTCGTGGTGAACGCGGTGGGGATGCTGGCGATCTCTCACCTGGTTTCGCCTCAGAGACCCACGAAGCTCAAGCGGGCTCCCTATGAATCCGGGATGTCGCCGCTCGGCGACGCGAGGGAGCGCTTCAGCGTGAAGTTTTATCTCATCGCCATGCTCTTCATAATTTTTGACATCGAAACCGTTTTCATGATTCCCTGGGCAGTGGCGTTTCGCCAACTCGGCCTGTTCGGGCTTATTGAGATGCTGATCTTCATTCTCATTCTGCTGGTAGGCTACGTGTACGCCTGGAAGAGGGGGGCTCTCGAATGGGATTAGATCGCACGGCCACAGCGGAAAACTCAGACGTTGTGTCGTCCATTTCGCCGAATTGGCTCACTACACGCCTGGACCTCCTGGTCAACTGGGCCCGCTCGAACAGCCTGTGGCCCATGCCGTTCGGTACGGCATGTTGCGCCATCGAGTTCATGGCGACTGCCGCAAGCCGCTTCGACCTGGCTCGGTTCGGGATGGAAAGGATGAGCTTTTCGCCGCGGCAAGCCGACGTGCTTATATGCGCCGGCCGGCTGCCGTTCAAGCTGGCACCGGTCATCCGGCGTATCTACGACCAGATGCCGCAGCCCAAGTGGGTGATATCCATGGGCGCTTGCGCCTCCACCGGCGGAATTTTTGACAACTATGCCATGGTGCAGGGTATCGACACGATTGTCCCGGTAGACGTCTACGTGCCGGGCTGCCCGCCGCGACCAGAAGGCTTGTTGTACGGAATCTTGATGTTGCACAAGAAGATTCGAGGAGAGACACTCGCCGACAAAGATCTTCGAGTGGAACAACTTCTCGACGAGCGGGGGCTTAGACTCCCGCCCGAGCGAATCGACGAGCTGTCGGAGCCGTTCGGAAACTCGGTCCACCAGACCCGCTCGGAATAACCGACAGAGTGCACCCGTCGGTCGCAGCGCTTCGCAGCCAATTCGGCGACGCCGTGGGCCAGGCACACGTGTCCTGCGGCGATACCTACGTCTATGTGGATCCCGCCAAAAACCTCGACATTCTCCGGTGGCTGAAAGAGACAGCGGGGCAAGACTACAACTATCTGGTCGATGTAACTGCCGTCGAGTATCGGGATGTCGAGCGGCTTCTCGAAGTCGTCTATGAGCTCTTCTCGCTCAAGCGCAATGTGCCCTTGCGGGTCAAGGCCGTCCTGGAAGACAGGGTCAATCCGGAAATCGACTCGATCGTTCCGCTGTGGCGTAGCGCCGATTGGCTGGAGCGGGAAGTGTACGACATGTTCGGCGTCACGTTCAGAGGCCACCCCGATCTGCGCAGAATTCTCATGTGGGAGACTTATGCAGAGGGATATCCGCTGAGAAAGGATTTCCCGCTGCGCGGGCGCTTCTCCAGATCGGAACAGGTGAGGCAGGCGCTGAACGCCAATCCGGAAGCGCACTACTCAATGGAAGAACTCGCGATCGCGGAGACTAACTATGACCTCCCCCTCGATATGCGCGATCGATTGCGTAGAGGGGAAAGGGGAACGGTGCCTGACCCCGAGGAGAAGAGTAGGTGAGCAAGCGAACCGTCGAAGTTGCGCTCGGCACGACGGGGGTCGACGCCCACGGTAACCCCGTAACGGTACCGCTGGGCGTAGGTGTGGACGCGCCCGAAGAGCCGGATCTCGGAGGCGAGCACATGCTCATCAACATCGGGCCGCAGCACCCGGCAACACACGGCGTGCTCAGGCTGGTTGTGGAGCTGGATGGCGAAGTAGTGGTTCGCGTCATTCCTCACATCGGCTATCTGCACTCAGGATTCGAGAAGCTGGGCGAGTACCGCTACTACAACCAAATTGTTACGCTCACCGACCGCATGGACTATCTGGCACCAATGTCGAACAACGTTTGTCTCGCCTTGGCGGCCGAAAAACTAATGGACATAGAGACGACGGAGCGGTGCAAGGTTCTCCGCGTCATCGCCTGCGAGATGAGCCGGATCATTTCTCATTTAGTGTGGCTTGGTACCACGGGGATCGATATCGGGGCGTTTACTCCTTTTCTGTGGTGCTTCCAGGAACGTGAGCGAATCTACAACCTGCAAGAGGCGTGGACCGGGGCGCGGCTCACCACGAGCCTGACGCGGGTGGGCGGATTGATGGCCGACATTCCAGACGGCTTTGAAACGGATCTACGCGAGTTCTGCCGAACGTTCCCCAAGACGATCGACGAAGTAGACAAGCTCCTTTCAAATAACGGTATCTGGTGCGGCAGGACGCAGGGCGTGGGAACGTTCACCGCGGATGAAGCCGTGGACTACTCGCTTTCGGGCCCGCTGTTGCGGGCGAGTGGTGTTCCGTACGACGTGAGGAAGGACAGGCCTTACCTCGATTACGAAACCTATGACTTTGAGATACCAGTTGGCGAGCACGGTGACGTATATGACCGCTATCTAGTTCGCCTGGAGGAGCTGCGCCAGTCGACGAAAATTCTGGAGCAGGCACTGGATCGGCTCCCCGACGGTCCGATCAATATTGCCGACCCGCATGTGACGTTGCCTCCCAAGAGCGCTGCCATGAGCGACATGGAGGCGATGATATTCCACTTTAAGCAGGTGATGGAGGGGATACCGGCCCCCGTAGGTGAAGCCTACTTCTCTTTGGAGGGTCCCAAAGGCGAACTGGGATATTACTTCGTTTCCGATGGTACCGCTAAGCCGGTCCGCTGGAGGGTAAGACCACCGGCGTTCATCAACCTCGCTGCGCTCCCCGCCATGTGCGAGGGCCACCTGCTTTCCGATATGATCGCGATCAACGCGAGCATAGACATCGTAATGGGCGAGGTGGATCGGTGAGATCCCGAAGGAGAGATTGACCCGAACTTTATCATGAAAGACACGGCGGAGTATCAACCGGTTTTCATCGGCGAGCCGCGAGAACGGCTTGACGAGACACTGAAGAAATATCCCACGAAGCAGGCCGGGCTGCTGCCGGCGCTCTGGATCGTGCAAGAAGAGCGGGGCTGGATTTCGGATGAGGCGATTGCCGAGACGGCACAAGTTCTCCGGCTGACGGCGGCATATGTGAAGGGCGTGGTCACGTTTTATACGATGTACCACCGACACCCAGTCGGTGAAAACTTCGTACAGATCTGTACGACGACGCCTTGCAACCTCTGTGGTGCGGAAGGAGTCGTGGAAGCCTTCCTGCGAGAGACGGGTTGTGAAAGCCTGGGTGCTACCTCGCCTGACGGCAAGTTTACGGTCTTTGAAGTTGAGTGTCTTGGAGCTTGTGGTTTCGCTACTCCGGTCCTGATCAACGATGATTTCCTCGAGGATGTCACCGCCGACAAGATTCCCGCGATCGTGAAGAAATATCGGGACGGGACGAGCGGCTGAGAGAGAAGATGCGATAATGGGATATCCTCACGAACCTCATCCTAACGAAACGATACTACTCAGCCGCTACTTCGGCGACGCCGATGCTCGCTCGTACAAGGGCTGGACCAAGCGCGGTGGGTACAAGGCTCTCGAGAAAGCGCTCGGCATGGAGCGGTCAGAGGTTACTGAGGTAGTCAAGGAATCGGGTCTGAGAGGGCGGGGTGGAGCCGGTTTTCCCACCGGTCTCAAATGGGCCTTCATGCCCGAGAAGAATTCGAAGCCTCACTACCTCTGCTGCAACGCTGACGAATCCGAGCCCGGGACGTTCAAGGATCGCGAGATAATGCGCTGGACTCCCCATGCGCTCATCGAGGGTTGCGCAATAGCTCAGTACGCGATCAGTGCGGAGATCACCTACATCTACATTCGGGGCGAGTTCACTGAGCCTCTCAAAATCATGCAGGAAGCGCTCGACGAGGCTTATGCGAAGGGAGTGCTCGGTAATAACGCAATGGGTACGGGCAATAAACTCGACATGTACATCCATCGCGGTGCAGGGGCATACATCTGCGGTGAAGAAACCGCCATGATGAATTCCATTGAAGGGAAGCGAGGGAACCCCCGAATCAAACCGCCGTTCCCAGCGGCTTACGGCGTGTTCGGTATGCCCACGACGATAAACAACGTCGAGACGCTTGTGGCAGTACCGCACATCGTGCTCGAGGGTGCCGAGTGGTACAAGGCCATGAGCCTGTCCAATCCCAAGAGCACGGGCACCAAGCTCTACAGCGTCTGCGGACACGTGAAGCAGCCGGGCAATTACGAGGTTACGATGGGCTTCCCGCTCGGCGAGTTGGTACACGAGTTGGCGGGCGGTATGCGAGACGGCAGGACACTCAAGGCGTGTATTCCCGGTGGGTCTTCTGTCCCGATCCTTAACAAAGAGGAAACGGAAAGTTGTCTGTTGGATTATGAGGGATGCGTGGAAAAAGGCACGATGCTGGGTTCGGGAGGCGTAATCGTGTTTGATGATAGTGCGGACATGGTCTATCAGATCATGCGGCTGGCAAGATTCTACGCGCACGAATCGTGTGCCCAATGCACTCAGTGCCGCGAGGGTACGGCGTGGACCACGCGCATCCTCGAGAGAATTCTGGCCGGGAAGGGCGCGATGAAGGATCTCGATCTACTGCTGAACCTGGCTGACCAGATGACCGGTAAGACGATATGCGTTCTCAGTGACTCTTGTGCCGCACCGGTAGTCAGCGGCATCGAGAAATTCAGAGACGAATTCGCAGCCTATATAAATGGGAAGCGCGAGCCGGTAATGGTGCAGGACTGATGGGAGTGGCTGAGAAGCAAGTAAAGCTGACAGTAGAAGGCTTCGATGTTACGGTACCTGAGGGAACGACCGTACTCGAGGCAGCAAAACAGGCTGGTGTGCTAATACCGCACTACTGCTACCACCCAGGTCTACCTATCGCCGGCGTGTGCAGGATGTGCCTCGTAAAGATCGAAGGGGCGCCCGGCTTACAAATAGCTTGCGCGACGAATGCTGCTGAAGGGCAGAGGGTAAGTGTGCTCGACGACGAGGCAGCCGGAGCCCGCCAGAGTGTACTGGAATTTCTTCTGATCAATCACCCGCTTGACTGCCCAATATGTGATCAGGCCGGTGAGTGTGAGTTGCAGAACTACGTCTTTCAGGAGGGCAGGTCAAATACGCGGTATGCGGAGTACGCCAAGCGGTTCAGCCCGGTTGAAGATTTCGGTGGCGACATACTGTACGTACCGAACAGATGCATTCTGTGCACGCGCTGTGTGCGGTTCATGGATCATGTCGCTGAAGATTCGGTGATAAATGTCAGTGAGAGGGGTGATCGCGCGTTCATTGGAAAACATCCCGATCGTGAGCTAGACCACCCGTGGTCTGGCAACGTAGTGGATCTGTGCCCGGTTGGCTCTCTGATCTCAAAAGATTTCTTGCACAAGGCGCGAGCATGGGAACTCGACGGCACAGCTAGTATTTGTACTGGATGTTCCCAGGGCTGCAACATCAATATCGAAACTAGGAATGCAGTGGTCGTCCGGCTCAGACCGCGAACCAATTTGGCAGTGAATCGCTACTTCATGTGCGACCACGGCCGGATGCAATACCGGTGGATGAACCGAGGGGACAGGATCGAAGCGCCGCTCGTTTTAGAGGACGGTGAGTTGGTCGCTTGTGACTGGGATCATGCGTTGGCGCGAGCCGCGCAGATACTCAAAGGCTCGTCCGGTAAGGCGGTTGCTTTGATTTCTCCGGCAGTGCCGAATGAAGCGCTGTATCTGCTGCGAACACTGTTCGAAGGATTTGACTTCAGCGGAGCGTTCCGGGTGGAACGAGTGGAGGAGGAACATGCGTTGTCAGGGGTCGAAAATCTGGCCCTGCGCCGCGAACGGGCGCCAAACGTCGCGGGCGCTACGATCCTGGGCTACGAGGAACAATTCGACAGTGCTGTGGCCACCGTGAAAGATGCCTCAGTGACTTTTGTGCTGGCTGAGCCGTTAACAGGAGTTGACGTCTCGGCGTTAACAGGGAACGGCAACTTCATATATGTCGGCGCGTATCTCCCCGACGTCGCAAGATCGGCCACAGTCATCCTCCCAACGACGATCGTTGCCGAAGAAGACGGAACCTACGTTAACCGGGACGGGCGAGTTCAGCGGTATTTCCAGGCGAGGTCGGGTCCGGGAATGGCTCGTCCTGCCTGGTGGATTACGGGTGAACTGCTTGCGGAATTGGATCGCGGCGAGCCGCTCATCAGTGCCGCTCAAGCGTTTGATCGGCTGGCGGAATCGGAGCCACAGTTCGCGGAGCTCTCGTACGACACCCTGGGCACCAGCGGCGCCGCGCTGAAGCAAGACGCGGTAGTTGGAGCTACGCGATGACTCCAGAGGTCAAAGGATTTCTACTCGCGGCCGTGGTGAAGATCCTCTTTGTCTTCACGGTGATAAACGTGGCCGTGATGCTGATTATCTGGCAGGAGCGGCGGCAGAGCGCTTTTGCGCAGGATCGCTTGGGCCCGAATCGCGTGGGGCCGCAGGGACTGCTACAGTCTGTGGCCGACGGTCTCAAGAATTTCATGAAAGAGGAGACCTTCCCTGCATCAGCAGATAAGATCCTATTCACCATCGCCCCCATGATGGCGTTCATACCCGCTCTATTGGGATTTGCGGTCATTCCGTTCGCTGCCCCACTGCCCGGGTTCGATTTCACGCTTCCCGTGCTGGGACATTTCGCATACGTTGGGACGATACCGATGGTGATGGCAGATATACCGATCGGTTTTCTCTTTGTGCTTGCCATAACCAGTCTCGGCGTCTACGGAATCGTTCTGGCGGGGTGGTCGTCCAACAGTAAGTACGCATTCCTCGGCGGACTTAGGGCCAGCGCGCAAATGGTCAGCTACGAAATCGCTATGGGCATGAGTCTCATTGCGCTGTTGATTCTCGTAGGCAACGTGACACTATACGAAGTCGTCGCGCGGCAACAACAATCGGCCTGGTTCGTCTTCCCGTTGTTGATTGGCTTCTTCGTGTTCGTTGTGGCTGCGTTCGCAGAAACCAATCGACTGCCGTTTGATCTTCCTGAAACCGAGTCCGAGCTTGTTGCCGGATACCACACCGAGTACAGCTCAATGAAATTCGCGATGTTCTTCATTGCGGAGTACTCCAACATGATCACTGCCTCGGCCCTGATGGCGACCTTTTTCTTCGGCGGCTGGGATATTCCGTTCACTGAATGGGATGAGGGGAGTCCCACAGTCCTCAAGTCGCTCGTAACGATGCTGGTTTTCGGACTCAAAACATGGCTGTTCCTTGCTCTCTACATACAGATTCGGTGGACGCTTCCCCGCTTCCGCTTCGATCAGCTGATGGTGCTAGGGTGGAAGTTCATGATTCCGCTGGCAATCGGCTACATAGTGTTGGTGGCTACATCCGTCTTGGTGTTGGACGCGCTGAACGTCACCTTCGGTTTGCAGTACGCGGCAGTCCTATTCGCGCTGAATTTGCTTGTCGCCTACGTTTTGTTTTGGGTGGTTGATCGGAATAGAATCATGGTCGGTGCACATGAGCGTCGCGGAAGGAGCGTGGTGTAGTGTCAATAAATGTTAAGGTGATGCGGCGGACGGAAAGCGAGGTCAGCTATCTGCGCGCCACACTCAAAGGTATGGGACTGACCGTTTCCCATCTCTTCAGACCCAAAGTGACAATGGAGTATCCGGAGCAGAAGGAGGCGAGCGACTGGAGGATCTCCGACCGGTGGCGGGGTACGCACCGGATGCTGACTGACGAGAGTGGCAGGTCCAAGTGCGTCGCGTGTGGCCTCTGTCCTCAAGTGTGTCCCGCTAACTGCATCAAGCTGGTTCCCGGTGAAGACGAGGAGGGCAACAGATACCCACTGATATTCGAGATAGATGAGTTCAGGTGTGTGTTTTGCGGGTACTGCCAGGAGGTATGTCCAGAAGAAGCAATTCACGTCGGTGTGGATTACGAAAACGCCGAGTATGATCGTAGCCGGTTCGTGTATGACCTGGAGCGGCTCTGTGCGCAGACACATGCGGTATCTACGCTGTGGGACCCCTCCGATCCCAAGGGTGAATGAGTCGTGAGTGAGATCCTCTTCTGGATCTTTGCAGGTGTGGCCGTCATTGCGGCCTTCATGTGCATTACCAGAAGGAGTCCCGTTGCCAGCGCACTGTGGTTGGTGCAGACGCTTTTCGCGCTAGCGGCGATCTTCGTCATACTCGACGCACAGTTCATTGCCGCGCTTCAGGTGCTGGTCTACGCAGGGGCGATCATGGTCCTTTTCCTTTTCGTGATCATGTTGTTGAATCTCGGTGGCCAGGGTCCAAGGGACATGGCCGGTATTCCCGGGCGGGTGATTTCCGCCGTAGGGGGAGCACTCCTTATCGTCGAGCTCATAACGGTCAACAAGTTGCTACCGGACGAACTGATCAGACTGCCTGAAGGAACGCTTGCGCAGATGGCGGAAGCCCAGGGTGTGGTAGGGTTGATCGCCGAGCCCCTGTTCCGTGGGTTCCTCGTCCCCTTTGAGGTAACATCCGTTTTGCTGCTCGCAGCCGTCGTCGGCGCTGTCGTGCTTGCTAAGAGAAGAATCTGATGCTCTTAGGGCCGGCGCTTTCGCTTTCAGCCGTTTTGTTCAGCATCGGGGTGGCGGGCGTCCTACTGCGGCGGAACGTCATTGTGATCTTCATGTGCATTGAGCTCATGCTCAATGCGGCGAATCTGGCTTTCGTTGCACTGGCGCAACAGCTGGGTCCGGAGGGGCAGGTGATCGTGTTTTTCGTCATGGCCGTTGCCGCGGCTGAGGCCGCTGTGGGACTGGCCATTATCATCGCCCTGTATCGCCACAAGGAAACCGTCAACCTCCAAGAAATAAAGCTGCTCAGCGGATAATGCCGGCGTCGGTTGGATGGGTGTGGTTGATCGTAGTGTTGCCGTTCGCGGGTTTTGTCGCGAACGGCCTGCTCGCTTTCCTCAGACCAAACTCTAAGAACCTAGTTAGCGGAATCGGAGTGGGAGTCCTCGTGGCTTCCTTGCTGGTGTCGATCTACGTGATATCCGGTGTGACTAGTGAAGAGCATGGCATCTCGCACGTCGTCTATTATTGGTCCTGGATGCCAGTGGGCGACCTCCAGATCGACTTGGGCTTTCTGGTAGATAGACTTTCGGCAGTAATGATGCTTGTCGTGACCGGGGTCGGTGCGCTGATCCATGTTTTCAGCGTCGGTTACATGAAATCAGATCCCGGGTACGCACGCTACTTCTCGTATCTGAACCTCTTCGTCTTCTTTATGCTCGTGCTCGTGCTCGGCTCGAGCTTCCCGGTGATGTTCGTCGGGTGGGAAGGGGTTGGACTCTGCTCGTATCTTCTCATCGGGTTCTGGTACTCCGAGAAAGTTAACGCTGACGCGGGGAAAAAAGCGTTCATCATGAACCGAATAGGCGACTTTGGCTTCCTTGTCGCGATGTTCATGATATTTGACGCCGTGGGTTCGCTGGAGCTGAGAGAGGTATTCCTTTCAGCTCCGCTAACGTTTGAAATCGGGGGCGCGACGGTCACGGCCATCACGCTGCTGCTATTTCTGGGGTGCGTGGGCAAGTCCGCTCAGATTCCGCTCTACACATGGCTGCCGGACGCTATGGCGGGACCCACACCAGTATCGGCGCTCATCCATGCGGCGACCATGGTGACCGCTGGTGTGTATCTAGTCGCCCGCTCGAATGTCCTTTTCGCTATGGCGCCGCTCTCGTCACTCGTCGTGGCAATGGTCGGAGCGGTGACCGCGCTGTTTGCGGCCACGATCGCCATGAAGCAGTGGGATATCAAGAAAGTACTGGCGTACTCAACTATCTCGCAGCTCGGATACATGTTCATGGGGGTCGGGGCCGGGGCGTATGCGGCCGGAATATTTCATCTCGTGACCCACGCCTTCTTCAAGGCACTGCTATTTCTGGGTGCCGGCAGCGTGATTCATGTCCTCCATCACGCTTATCATCAGACTCATAGCGGGGACGACGCCCAGGACATGCGTAACATGGGTGGGTTGCGACGGTACATGCCGTGGACGACGGCTCTGATGTGGATCGCTACGTTGGCGATAGCTGGTATACCACCGCTGTCAGGATTCTTCTCGAAGGACGAAATCCTTGCGCAAACTTTTTCACGCGGGCATGACATACCGTTGATGTACTTGGTATGGGCGTTGGGAGCAGTTGCTGCTTTGTTAACAGCGTTCTACATGACCCGGATGATGATTTACACGTTTCATGGTGCCAATCGAACGGGTGAACATGAGCGAGGACACTTGCGCGAAGCACCGTGGATTATGACCGGCCCGCTCGTGCTGCTTGGTGTAGGAAGTGTTCTCGGCGGAGTCTTGAACTTGCCTGATATGCTGCCGCTGAGCGGCTGGCTGCACCACTGGCTCGAACCAACGACCATCAGCGCGAAACGATACTTGATCGATACCCACCTCTCAGCAGGCACCCAATGGGGACTCCTCGCAGCAGCGACTGGCATCGCAATTGTGGGCATGGTGGTGGCATTCCGCGTGCTGAAGCCGACGAATCTCACTACTCCGGCGCAGGCCCCGGAGGCTAAAGGCATCCAGCGGCTGTTGGCTAACAAGTACTATATCGATCAGCTGTATGACACTCTCGTTGTACGCCCGTTAGTGTGGATGTCTGATAAGCTGCTATGGAGAAACGTGGATGATCGCGCGATCGACGGTCTTGCGGTCAATGGATGGGCGAATATCTCGCGCTTCGTTGGTTGGGTGGGTACGAAATTCCAGTCCGGTCAGGTCAGTACCTATGTAGTCATCTTTGTGATCGGCGCAATTTTCCTGTTGCGTTCGATAGGGCAGTAGGCGGCGATGGGTAGTTTCCTCCTCGGCCTGCGTTACGACGCTTGGATTCTCGACGTACTCATCGTCCTTCCCCTCGTTGCAGCGCCGGTGGTTGCGCTAGTTCCGATACATAGAGCCAAGTACGTGGCACTGGCCGCTGCAGCGGGTCAGTTCTTGCTGT
>JAZFQE010000326.1:0-9084 GCA_036444955.1 Gemmatimonadales bacterium | reverse complement strand
TTGCGGCACGGCAGCCGTAGGTGGCCGCAAACCGCTCGAGACGATTGTGCAATCCACCGAATCTCTCACGCCCTAAGTCTGCCACCAACTCCTCAAAACATCGTTTCGCGTCGAACCGCGGATGTGGGTTGGGCGTCGCATGGATGAGCACCGATCGGCCGCCGAAAGGTTCGATCTCGAAACCAATCCGCGCCAACGATTCTGAGTGGGCGTCCACTACAGCTAGTTCATCCGCAGTCAAGTCGACCGTTATCGGAAGCAACAGGTTCTGCGGCTCTGAGCTTTCACCCTCAAGACACTTCATCGCTTGCTCGTAGATGATTCGCTCATGGGCGGAATGTTGATCGATGAATGCAATCCCCTCCTCGGCTTCACAGACGATGAACGAATTGAAAACTTGCAACAGGACACCAACACCGTATCCCACCCTGTGGGGAACCTCGTCTTCGGGAATGAGGATGCCCGCATAGGCAGAACTCTCATGGGATCCTGGGCCCCGCGGGAAACCCGAATCGTACGCTGTCCAGGTTCCTGCCGGGCCGGGTGCAACACCCATTACAGCCGCCGATTCCAGCGGCTTTATCGCCGAGCGCACCGCTTCTTCGACGCAGCGTTCCACGTAGAACCGGTCTCGGAACCTCACCTCATGTTTTGACGGGTGGACGTTGACGTCCACCTGCTCACCCGGCACATATAGCCACAAGAGTAGTGTCGGCCTATCGCCGGGAGCGATCGCCCCGCGATACCCGGCCTCGGCGGCTCGCACGATGAAGGAATCGCGGAACGGCCTCCCATTCACGAGGAGATAGGCCTTGCGTCCGCTCGGGCGGGCGTCCGCCGGGCGCTGGACGAACCCGTTAATTGAGACCGGTCCCTCTACGTAGCTGACCGGCAGCAAGTTGTCGGCCATGTCGCGGCTGAAGAGTGCAGCGATTCGCTCTTCCAACTTGTCGGCGCGCGACATGTCCAAAGAAACTCGGTCGTCAATCACCAGTTTGAGCGAGATATCTGGTTGGGCTAGAGCCAGCTTGTTGATCGCTTCCACGACCGCTCTCGTCTCAGCGGCTTTTGAGCGAAGAAATTTCCGCCGAGCGGGAGTGTTGTAAAATAAACGTCGCACCGTCACTGTTGTCCCCCGTTGCCGCACAGCTGGCTCGACCATGTCAACTCTTCCTCCATTCACCACCACGCGCGTGCCTTCTGAGTTATGCTCCGTGGCAGTTTCAAGCTCAAACTTCGCGATCGACGCGATCGCTGGGAGAGCTTCGCCTCGGAAGCCGTACGACTGGACTCCTACCAGATCTGAGGCGGACTTGATCTTACTCGTGGCGTGCCGCTCGATGCACAGAACGGCATCATTGCGATCCATCCCGATCCCGTCGTCCGAAACGCGTATCAGGTTACGTCCTCCCTGCTCGATCTCTACAAGAACGTTCGACGCGTCCGCATCAATTGCATTCTCAACCAACTCTTTCACAACCGAAGCGGGACGCTCAACGACCTCTCCCGCCGCAATTTGCTCAGCTGTCGAATCGGGGAGAATAGAGATCGCCGCTGTCACAGCCTCTCAACCTCCGTCGCAAGAAGCCAACCCTTCTGCCGGCCCCGACTCACCAGCAGCCACGCTCCTCTGGCATCAGTTACCCGCACGGCCATACCGCTGTTCAGAAATCCGCTGGCCTCGGCCGTCCCGTAGGGAGCACCCCTAAACGGTGTCTGGTTCGTGATTACAACGGCTATCGGCCTTTCGTATGAATACGAGACGAAGACACCGTAGCCGGCGCCGATAACAGATAATGTCAACAACAAAGCAGTTCGCCGTCTACGCACTCGCAGTCCGAGGAGAAGCCACGCAACAATCCATGAAGCGAGGGATATCGTGAACGCTTCAAACGGCGTAATCGGTGATATCCACATCGTTCGCGCTGTCACTCTATCGGGGTCGGTAAGGGAAAGTGCTCTTCGGATAGTTGTGGTTCGCGGTGAGAGCCGAGCGGCACGAATCCAAGAGAGACGAGCGCGCTGCGCCTCCCCGTTCATGTATCTCGCGTTCCCCAGGTTGAACCAATGCGCCGCCACACGCGGCTCAGCACCTGCACGCGAAGCGAAACTGTCGGCCGCTTCCACGTATGCTCTGGCATCGTACAACGTTTCCGCTGCGCGAACCTGAGCGCTCGCGACCGCGGGCGCAATCACCAGCAGCCACAGAAGAATCACTCCACCACTCCTACCAGCGCTCCTACCGGCTTTCGTCAACACTCCGAGCACCTCCTCAACTTCTGCAACCAACTCATCTGAGTCGGAAGCACCGTCCGGCCCGTAGACAGCGTTGGTGAGGCGATCTCTCAGCCGCGCGGCGTGGGCAGCTAGCGAATCCTCCAGACCGGCCGCTCGCAGCGCTTCCTCCAAAGGCATTCCCTCGCGATGCGCCGCTTCCGGTACCAGTGTCTCGAGCAGACGCCTGAAGCGCACGCCAGCATCATCCAGCGGGTTCCGCTGGTGTCGTTTTGTCCGGCGCACCATTTCCGTGCGGCGCCATTCATATCTCGCCAGCAGCGCCACCATTGGCGCCATCACGCTCAGAATCACCCAGATCCAAGTGGGAGCTGTTGCCAGCAACAGCTCCGCCACTGGCCGTCGTCCCTCGCTCATTAACGAGGGGGGATCGGACCGGCTCGCCGTAACAGTCCTGCCCTGCGGTGTCGTTAGCTCGATCGATCTCGCGCGTGCCTGTTTATATCGATGTTCCTGAAGTTCGAAGTAGCCGTACGCGCGCGGTTCGATTCGGTGGGTACCTGCCGAGTCGGGTACTACCAAGTAAGTGAACTGCTTCGATCCACCTATTACTCCCGCGACCGGCGCGACCGTGAAGGACACGTCCAGTGGGTAAACCCTCAGCCCGTGCGGCCAGTTGATGTTAGGCTCGGGCCACAAGGCGACGTTGCCGAATCCCTCTATCGTGGCCGCGACGGTCGCCGCCTCACCTACCACCAGCTCGGTGTCACTGACATCGAGCTCAAACGTGATATCTCGACCGGCTGCACCTTCAAAATCTTCCGGCCTGCCCGCTGGGGGGGGAGGAACAAGTTTCACATCCGGAACTTCACTCAGTACTACATGCCGCAATTCTCGGCTAAGGAACGAGAACGTGAGCGGCATATTATAGTTGATCGTTGCCCGACCAATCTCGAATCCCTCTGTTGAAAGCGGGAAAACAGTTTGATGATGAATGTGGAGATCGTACCAATCACCATCCACTTCACGACTCGAAATAACTCCCGTCGGCGAGGTGCTCTGGTAAATCCAGGCGCCACTCACACGCGGCGGCTCGAGTGTCGGCGGGTTTCGCAAACGCGCGCGCAACCTCCGCGGAAACCAAGCCACGACGACCATATCAAGTTGTTCGCCAATAACGAGACTGTCAGATGACAGCTCGATCGTCACAGTTACATCGTCCCGCCCGCTCGGCGGACGCGATGTCGCCAACAGCGATCTCAAGAACGGGAGAGCTGTATCGCTTGGACCGGCGCTGCCGGTAACCGTGACATTTATTTCACGTGTTCTCACGGATCGAACACCGTGCTGGAGCCTCGCCGGACCGATGATCGCTCGGCCCGGAATGGTGGCGCGGAGGTAGAAGGTCCTGACGGTTTCCCGCCGCTCTTCTCCCCCGACGACCTGGACGCTGGATACCTGCCCCTTGCGATATATTTCGAGCCCCTGAAGCGTAGGATCGGTCAGCTGTAACCACCCGCTACCAACAGTCGTAGCGGTGACGTTGAGGACTAGTGTGTCCCCAACCGCCAGCTCGCTGCGGTTAACGGTTGCGGCGACCTGCGGCTGCTGAACAGCAAGAATGAGCAGGAGCTGGGCTACCAATCTTTTTCCCTCAGCGTGTCGCCCGACGATCGGCGCCGGTTCAGTCGCTCCCGAGTTTGCCGCTCCTCTTCACGGACCGAGTTTAAGATCTGCTCCGCTTGCGCTCGTGTGATGTCAGAACGACTCGGGTCGCTGTCTTGCTGACCTCGCCCCTGAGAGCCTTGCGGCTGTTGCTGCTGCGCCGACCCATCTCCCTGGGGCGGCGCCCGCCGGATGGTCAGTTCCAGATTCCACTTTGCCGCTCGGTCGCCCGGCCTGAGAAGAAGCGCTTCCCTATAAGCCCTCCTTGCACGGGCCAGGTGGGCCTCCTCGCTTGGTGAATCGATTTTCGCAAGTCTGAGACTGAGCAACCCCAAGTTATAGAGGGCGCTAAATCTCACATCGGGGTCGAGCGATTCTGCCGCTCGTTCTAGGGCCTGCCGTGCAAGTGCCGTGTCGCCGAGTGCGACCGCCGCAGTTCCCACATTGTAGAGGGCCGTATCTCCGCCCTCTCCGGCACGCACCTGCGCCAGGTAACCTCTGGCGGCCGCGGCCACGTTCCCTGCGCTCCATGCGTCATCGGCGCGGTTCCGCGGGCTCTGCGCCAGAGTGAGAGCGGGACTCGTGATGAGGAAAGCGAGAGCAGCGAGCGCCGCGCTGCTGCGCGTGAGAGTGTGCACCAGCAGAACCACCACGGCAAACATCGTGGGTATCCATGAGCGTAACACGTTCTGAGCCGTCGCCGTTGTAGCCTGTGGCACACGTTTGTACGCATCTACCAAATCCCTCACTGCACCAGCCTGGTCAGTAACTTCCGCAGCCACGACGGCCCCATGCGCCGCGTCGGCAACCGCAGCCATCAAATCGTCGCGTCGTGAGGTCAAGACGAAAGAACCGTTCGCATCTTTGTAATACCCCTCGAGACCGCCGCTTGGGTTTCGAATCGGGATACGTGTGAGATTGGTCCCACCCTCCGCAACCATGATGAGGTGCACACCATCCCTGCGCAGTCTTTCAGCTTCCTGTCGTACCAATCTCAGCGAGTCGTGCGCTTCGCCATCCGTGAAGACCACGAGGATGCGGTCCGCGACGCTGGCTCTTGTCAGCAGTAGTTGCCGACCCTGTCGCAGCACATTGGCTAGTTCCGTCCCCTCGCTGCTCGCGATGTCGGGATCGAGCGCATCCACCAGCAACTGCAGCGCGCTTCCATCCGCCGTGAGCGGCGACATTATGAAACTCTGACCCGCAAAGGCAATCAATCCGAGACGATCCGACCGCAGATCCCAGATCAATCGCTTCGCCTCTCGCTTGGAGCGGTCCAGTCGCGGACCAATGGCGTCCTCCGCCAGCATGGAGCGCGAGACATCCATCGCTATGACGAGATTGAGTCCCTTAGTTTCAGCGATCACAAAGCGACCACCCCAGCGCGGACCAGCCAGGGCAACTAGCGCAGCCAAGGACGCAAGGGCCATCGCCACCGAACCGAATCTCCCGTTGTGCCGGGCCCGGGCACCCAACGTTTGCGACCATCGATCGGCCCGGCGCACCCGCGCGGCTCTTGCCCAATAACCAAGACCGGCGATGATCAGCGCGATGAGCGGCGCGACAGTCAGTAAAGATGCAGTGTCAAAAGTCATTCAAGGCACGCGGATCACAACCGTCGCCGCTATGATCAGCTCTAGGGAAAGGGCGGCAAGCCCCACGAGCAATGGGGTACGGTACGCCTCCTCGAACTGAGTGTAGCGAGTGACCTGAACCTCGGTCGTTTCTAACACGTCGATCTGCCGAAAGATTCTGCTCAGCGCCGATCCGTCAGTTGCGCGGAAGTATCTCCCTCCCGTGGACACCGCGATTTCGCGTAACAATTCCTCGTCGATCTTAACCGGGAGGGTTTGATATCTGATCGTGCCTCCCACCCCCCGACCGATAGGCATTCGGGCTTCTCCTTCAGTACCGACTCCGATCGTATAAATACGAATACCCAGGGTGGCCGCTGCTTCGGCAGCGGTCCGTGGGTCAATTCTGCCGCGATTGTTTTCTCCGTCGGTGAGGAGAACTATGACCTTGCTCGTACCTGGAACTCGTCGCAGTCGATTTGACGCTGTAGCAATCGCGGTACCGATCGCCGTGCCGTCCTCCAGCTCCCCCACCCGCAACTCGCGGACCGCGCGTTCCAACACTGCATAGTCCACCGTAACCGGTACCTTAGTTAATGCCTCGGCAGCGAAGGAGACGAGACCAATGCGATCGTTCCTGCGCCCGCCGACGAATCTCACAGATTGTTCCTTCGCGACGTCGAGCCTGTTAGATGGAGCGAAATCCTCGGCGAGCATGCTGCTCGAAACGTCAACCGCCAGGACAATCGCTATCCCTTCCGTCGTCACCTCTGTCGAGGTTACGTCCAGCTCCACTCCCGCCGCCGCTATGATCCACGAGCCCAGCACTACGCTACGAAGCACAGCCGGGACTTCAGCTATCCAGCGGCGTTCCTTTTGCACTGGTACAAGATCACGTGCGTCGCTGAAGTGTGCACTCGCATTGGTTCGACGGGAGCGTAACCACCACCAAACTGGAAGCGTCAGTAGCAGAAGAAGAACGAGCGGGCGTGCGAAAATCATTCTGCGTCTGACGACGAAAGATCAGCAATGACCTGATCGACTTCATCCACAAGAACCATTACGTCGGAGGCGAACGCGGGAGCAAACTTGGCACGCTCGAGCGCGGTAAGAAGCCCCACAACCTCTCGAACAGGCAGATCGGAATTGGCGCCCAGGTGTTCTGCAAACCTCTCCGGGTCCAAGATTGAGTCCGCACCGGGAACTCTCTCGGCCAAGAAACCACGTAACCGGTCGGCGGTAACGGCGGCGACAGCTCTCGCTTCACCAGCCCGAGCCCAAGCGGAAACCGGTACTTCGGGTTTCTCAAAGGGCTTCTGTAGAGGATGTTCACCGGCGTGGCGTTTTAGCCGCAGCGCTCCCCAGGCAACACCAATCACGCCCACTGACAGGGTCAAGATTAGCAGAGGCTCGATTCGTCGAACGCGCCTTGCCATGGGCGCCAAAGAGAGTTGCGGACTCAGCGCGGTGTCGCTGGCTGGAAGGACCGGGCGCAGCATGATAGAAATCGTATCTCCCGGCACGAAACGCGACGGACCGGTCGCACTTAGGATCTCTATGTCCGGAAGAGCGACACGGTGGCTGCCAGGCTCGAATAGTGCAACCACGTAGCGGACCCGCGCGGCGCGATCGGGAACCTCAGTCGCCGGCAGAGCCAAGAGCTCGAGTGCGTTCTCCCGCGGGAATTCCCCTACCCTTAGCTGGGCTCCAGGTTCAAGTTGCCACGTTCGCGCAATTCGCACCGTATCCCCAACTGTAGGCGACGAAGGTCTTACGGCCCACGCCCCTACCTGCGCGAGCAACAGCAGATGGCATAGTGCTGTCATCGCCGCAGTCGTCGCGCCCTGCGCGCGAACGCGTTGTGCAAGGCTTGGGCGTAAGGTCGGTCGGTTGTCAGTGCCACCTGATCGGCGCCGGCGTACTCAAGCGCCTTGGCCCGATTGATGCGCGATTCCTCCGCGGCAATCACTAGTTGAATCCTCCTGTTGCTGTCAGACGTGTCGACTAACACCCGCGCCCCCGTCTCAACATCTTCGAGCTCGATCCATCCGACATCTGGCAGTTCACGTTCCTTCGGATCATCGATGGTAATGGCTACTACGTCGTGTTTCGCGGTGAGTCTCTTCAGCTGTCTCTCCCAACCGACGTCCCTGAAATCTGAAATGATTACAACTATGGACCGGTGACGCAGGAGGCGAGAAGCATAACTGAGCGCGATCGAGACACTTGTCCGAGCCCGCACCGGTTCGAATGCTATGACATCGCGGATCACGCGCAGTGCATGGTCCCTACCTTTAGCCGGAGGAACGATGTGGTCAACGTCGTCCGAAAAGATGAGCGTACCCACTCGGTCGTTCTGTTTCGCCGCTGCAAGGGCAAGCACAGCCGCCACTTCAACAGCAACCCTCGATTTCGACACCGGATCACCGAATTCAATCGATCCGGAGCGGTCGACAATGAGGAGTAAGGTGAGCTCTCGCTCCTCGTCGAACAGCTTGACGTACGGCGAACCCATGCGTGCCGACACATTCCAGTCGATGGATCTATAGTCGTCGCCATGCTCGTAGGCGCGCACCTCCGCGAACTCGATGCCGCGTCCGCGGAAGACAGAACGATACTCACCTGTCAAGAGAGAACCTACGAGTCGCCGAGTCCTCAGCTCGATCGCCTTGACCTGGCGGAGAACATCAGCCCCGACGACGGGCGAGGCGCGCCTCACGGAACGTCTACGGCTTCCAGGATTTTCGCGATAATGGTGTCGGAGGTTACGTCCTCGGCCTCAGCCTCAAATGTTAGCAGCACGCGGTGTCGAAGAACGTCATGCGCCATGGACTTGATATCTTCTGGAACCACGTACGTCCGTCCCCTCAGAAAGGCGTGTGCGCGCGCGGTCCGCGCCATGTAGATTGTGGCCCGAGGACTGGCGCCGTACGCAATCAGAGGCTGGAGATTGCCGAGACCCACGCGTTGGGGATCCCGCGTCGCCCGCACGACATCAACTATATAATCCACGATCTTCTGGTCCATGTAGACTTCAGAGATCTTCTGCCGCAGCATCAGGATATCACTGGGTTCTGCAACGTGTTGGATCTCTATCGGTTCTCCCGACGACATGCGCCAGAGAATTTCCTTCTCGTCCTCACGATCAGGATAGTCCACGTGGATCTTTAACATAAACCTGTCGAGCTGGGCTTCGGGCAGCGGATATGTGCCCTCGTGTTCTATCGGATTTTGGGTTGCCAGAACTAGAAACGGTTCCTCCAGCGCGTACGATTCGTCGCCGATCGTAACCTGCCTTTCCTGCATCGCCTCCAGCAACGCGGCTTGCACCTTAGCCGGTGCCCGGTTGATCTCGTCCGCCAGAACGATGTTCGCGAAAAGAGGCCCCTTTTTGGGATAGAACTCCGATGTCTTCTGGTCGAATACCATGGTTCCGATGATATCCGCCGGCAGTAGGTCCGGCGTGAACTGGATGCGCCGGAACGAGGTGTGAATCGCTTCCGCCAGCGTGCTCACGGCTAGCGTCTTCGCCAATCCGGGCACACCCTCGAGCAGAACGTGTCCTCCGGTGAGCAGACCAACCAGTAGCCTCTCCACCATTACTTCCTGA
>JAZFQE010000325.1:0-17014 GCA_036444955.1 Gemmatimonadales bacterium | reverse complement strand
CGCGGACTGATCCTTCTTCCAGCCGCGGCTTTACCTGCTCCAGATACCAGTCCGCGAGCTCGTTCCAGACAAAATGATATATCGCGCTCGATGCGTCGTTGAGCCGGAATTTCTCGAGTGCTTGCGTCACACTCTCCACCGCCCGATGTGTGCGCGAAATGATCCATCGGTCTGCGAGCTCGAGCTGTGTGCTGTCGATCTCCGCCAACGGCTTGGTTTCGCTTCCGATATTGGAAAGAATGAAACGGCCAACGTTCCAGACCTTGTTGGTGAAATTCCTGCCAACCGAAAAGGTGGTTTCAAGGTCGCGGTAGTCCAGCGTTACGTCGCTCCCGATCGCGCTTCCGGAAAGCACGGTGAAGCGGAGGGCATCAGCGCCGTAAAGTTCGACGATGTCGAGGGGGTCAATACCGTTGCCCAACGACTTCGACATCTTTCGATGCTGGGCGTCGCGCACGACCCCGTGGAAGAAAACGGTGCGGAAAGGCACGTCGTTCATGAATTCGAGGCCCATCATAATCATCCGGGCAACCCAGAAAAAGATGATATCAGGGCTGGTGACCAGCGTGTGGCCTGGGTAAAACCGATCGAGGTCAGCGTTTTTCTCGGGCCAGCCGAACGTCGAGAACGGCCATAGGGAGGAAGAGAACCAGGTGTCCAGAACGTCAGTATCCTGGCGCAGAGCCGCGCCGCACTTCGCGCAGGACGACGGATCCTCACGGGCTACTATCACTTCGCCGCAATCATCGCAATACCACGCCGGTATCCTGTGGCCCCACCACAACTGTCTCGAGATGCACCAGTCGCGAATGTTGGTGAGCCATCTCTCGTAGTCGTCGCCCCGCCGCCGCGGGACGAACCGAATCTTTCCGTCGTGATAAGCCTTTAGAGCTGGCTCAGCCAGCGGTTTCATCTTGACAAACCACTGGTCGCTCAGCCGCGGTTCGATGACCGAGCCGCAGCGGTAGCAGTGGGCCACCGCGTGAGTGTGCGAGTCGATCTTGACCACTAGCCCTTCCTGCTCCAGCGCCTGCAACACCTTGCTGCGAGCGTCAAACCGATCGAGACCTTGGAACTCGGAGGGAACGTTTTCATTCATGTGGGCGTCGTCGGTCATCACGTTGATCGCCGGCAGATTCTGCCGGGAAGCGATCTCGAAATCGAGCGAGTCGTGGGCCGGCGTTACCTTCACGGCCCCGCTACCGAATTCGGGATCAACACCATGGTCGGCGACAATCGGAATTCTCCGCCCGGTAAGTGGCAGGTCAACCTCTTTGCCGACAACGTCTCGGTATCGTTCATCGTCGGGATGAACGGCTACGGCTGTGTCGCCGAGCATCGTCTCGGGTCTTGTAGTGGCCACGATCACAGAGTCGGTTCCGTGCTCGCTTGCCCCAGCGATGGGGTACCGCAGATGCCAGAGCTTGCCGTCGGCGTCGTGCTTTTCAGCCTCCTCGTTGGACAGCGCCGTCATGCACCGGGGGCACCAGTTGATGATGTACTCCCCGCGGTAGATCAGTCCTTTTTCGTAGAGCTGGACGAACACCTCGCGCACGGCGTTCGACAGGCCCTCGTCGAATGTGAAGCGGGTACGCGACCAGTCACAGGAAGCGCCGATAGCCTTCAGCTGCTCGAGAATTACGCCACCGGTCTCACGCACGTGCTCCCACACGGCGGCGACGAACGTCTCGCGCCCTAAATCTTCCTTGGACTTGCCCTCGCCGGCCAGTATTTTTTCGACGACGTTTTGTGTTGCTATCCCGGCGTGATCGGTTCCGGGCAGCCAGAGGGCCTCGCGTCCCCTCATTCGCTCGAACCGGATGAGCAAGTCCTGGATCGTGTTGTTGAGCCCGTGCCCCATGTGTAGCACCGCGGTGACGTTCGGCGGTGGTATGACGATAACGTACGGCTCTCGTGCCGAGTCGGCGCGCGCGGCGAATATGCCGGTTTCGGTCCAGCGTCGGTAAATCCGGGACTCGATAGACGATGGATCGTACTGAGGTTTCAGTTCGGTTGCTGTCATCTGAGGGGTTAAACTGGGCGGTAAACGGGGCAGCCCGGCCTACTGATTCCCTGCCGCGTTTACCCTGGGGTCGGCAGGTACGTCGACGCCGTGTACGAGAATTCGGTTGACTACCGTGGAGGCGCCTGTTGCCGAACGCGCAAGTTTTCCCGCCAGGTCGCGCGACGACCTGTTGAGGGCGGTGCCGCTAATCTCGGCAACACCGTTTCCGAGAGCTCGAACCACGATGTCCATGTCCCTCGTAGCGGGATTCGCCTCAAGCAAGTTTGTGATTTCCCGTTCCAACTCGTCGGAGTCCGGAGAGTCGGAGTCCGAGAGGGCAAACCGTCCCATAGCTCGTTTGACACGTACCGAATCCACTTCGCCGATGAGCTCAGAGGCTATGAATCCGACGACCAGTCCGATACCGGCGCCGATGACCCCCGTCAGCAAAGTGGTGAACGTGTCCCAAACCGCGCTTTCTGCTCGAGCCAGAAGATCCTCCCGTGGCAACATGTAACCGTAGGTTGTACAATTATAAAGAGTTAGCAATTCTAATGACAGTGATTCCCGAGACAAGATTGATTGATCTCCAGCTCAGCTCGCAAAAAAACTGAATGAGCCAAAAGATAAATGTGACGCTCCCGGACGGTTCGGTCCTGGAGTTTCCAACGGGTGCGACAGGCAGGGACATCGCCGGACAGATAGGCAAGCGGCTCCTTAACGCCGCGATCGCCGTGCGGGTGGATGGAGAGGTGTTGGATCTCAACCGTCCCATTGTGCAGGACGTCGACTTGGAGGTAATGACCAAAACGACCGATGGCGCCCTCAACGTTCTGAGGCACTCGTCGGCTCATGTTCTTGCCACCGCAGTGAGGGAGCTTTTCCCGGAGGCGAAGATAGGTTTCGGCCCCCCGATCGAAGACGGTTTCTATTATGACTTTGAGGTACCCCGGCCCTTCACTCCCGAAGATATCGCAGCGATCGAGGCAAAGATGCGGGAGGTCGTCGAGGCTGATCATGCCTTCGAACGTGCGGAGGTTGACCGTGAAGAAGCGAGATCGAGGTTTACCGACGACCCGCTAAAGCTCGAGCGCCTCGAAGAAATCGGTGACGATGAGGTGATCTCGATCTACACCGACGGGCCGTTCGTCGACTTGTGCCGGGGACCTCACCTCCAGAGCACAGGTGCCATCCAGCACTTCAAGTTGTTGCATGCGGCGGGGGCTTACTGGAGAGGTAACGAGAACCGCCAGATGCTCCAGCGGATCTATGGAACCGCGTGGTTCGCTCAGAAAGATCTCGACCAGCATCTTCACCGGCTGGACGAGGCGAAGAAACGCGATCACCGGATCATCGGAAAGCAGCTCGACCTGTTCAGCATCCAACAGGACATTGGTCCGGGCCTCATATGCTGGCACCCAAGAGGCGCTACTATGCAGCATCAGCTCAGGAGGTTCATCGAGGACGAAATCCTGAAGCGCGGGTACGAGCTCGTCTATACGCCCCATGTGACGAGAGAACAGCTCTTCGTGAGATCCGGTCATCTGCCGCTGTACGCGGACAATCAATATCCGGCAATGGGCTCGGGGCGCGGTGAATCGGAAAACGTTAGGTATCGCGTCAAACCAATGAACTGCCCGATGCATGCTCTGATCTATTCCTCCAGGCAGCGCTCGTACCGCGAGTTGCCGGTACGACTGTCGGAAATAGCCAACGTTTCCCGCAACGAGCGATCAGGTACGCTTCACGGAATGTTGCGTGTTCGCGGCCTGACCATGGACGACGCACACGTTTTCTGCCGTGAGGACCAAATAGAGGATGAGATCTTCGATATGCTCGACCTCGCGGATCTCGTAGTGAGCAAGACCTTTGGGATCGCCTATCGGCTGGATCTGTCGACGCGGCCGCGCGAGAAGATCGGTTCCGATGAAGCTTGGGAAACAGCTGAAGTGGCGCTTGAGTCTGCGCTGAAGCGCAGAAATCTAACCTACGCGTTGGACGTGGGGGGCGGAGCTTTCTACGGGCCAAAGATTGATATCAAGATGCGCGATGCAATCGGGCGAGAGTGGCAGGGGGCTACGATACAGCTCGACTATCAGCTCCCGGAACGATTCGAGCTCGAGTATATCGGATCTGACAACCGACCTCACCGGCCGGTGATGATCCACCGCGCCATTTTCGGGACCATCGAGCGCTTCTTGGGGATGCTGATCGAGCACTTCGCGGGAGATTTTCCGCTGTGGATCTCTCCCGAACAAGTCCGCTTCCTTCCGATCTCAGATGAGCAGCTCGACAGAGCGCGAAAAGTGAACAAGCAATTTCGTGAGCAAGGTATCCGGTCGTCGGTGGATGACCGCAACGAAACGCTCAATTATCGCATTCGAGACGGCGAATTGATGAAGGTTCCCTACATGGCGGTGATAGGAGGGCGCGAGGTTGAAGAAGGGACAGTCGCCGTTCGGCGCCGCGGCGGGAAGAGGCAAGAAGTGATGCTGGTAGAGGAATTCGCCGACAAATTGTTGCACGAGATCGCTACACGTGCGCTACCAGTATAGTTCGGGTTGAGCGGCCTATGGATGCCGGTTAACTTTCCCCACGTACATCAGAGGTATCTGAATTCCGATTTTTCCCCGGAGACCAGTGAGTAAGAACAACAGCAAGAGAGCGGTAATAGTCAGCGCTACCAGAACTCCGGTCGGTCGATACCTAGGGAGCTTGAGCGCGCTCGAGGCTACCGAACTCGGGGCCATCGTGATCAAAGAGGCTGTTAGCCGGGCTCAGGTCGATGCGCAGGCCGTTGACGAGGTCATAATGGGGCACGCCGTGCAGGGCGGTGCTGGACAGGCTCCGGCCAGGCAGGCGGCTATCCGAGCGGGACTCCCCGGCGAGACACCCGCCGTTACGATTAACATGGTGTGCGGTTCCGGGCTCAGAGCCGTCATGCTCGCTGCCCAGGCGATCCGGGCCGGTGAAGCGGAATGCGTGGTCGCCGGCGGCATGGAGTCAATGTCCAACGCCCGGTACTATGTGAACGGGCTGAGATCGGGTGTGAAATTCGGCAGTCAGGAACTCGTGGACGGTCTCCTCCACGATGGTCTCTGGTGCTCGTTCGGTCAGTGCCACATGGGCAGCCACGCTGAATACACTGCGGCAAAGGCGGGCGTCACTCGTAAGGAGCAGGACCAGTTCGCGCTGGAGAGCCATCGTAAGGCCGTGGCTGCGATGGAGGCCTGCAAGTTTTCCGCGGAGGTCGTTCCCGTTGAGATCAAAGGTCGCAAGGGTACAACGATCGTGGACAAGGACGAGAGTCCACGCAAAGACACCAATCTGGCGGCGCTCGGGTCGCTCAAACCAGCCTTTCAGGAAGAAGGAACCGTTACGGCTGGCAACGCACCAGGTCT
This sequence comes from Gemmatimonadales bacterium, assembly GCA_036444955.1. GTDB lineage: Bacteria > Gemmatimonadota > Gemmatimonadetes > Gemmatimonadales > GWC2-71-9 > B16T1B5. Next base: position 11,608 of record JAZFQE010000325.1, on the reverse strand, counting down.
CAACGACGGCGCCAGCGCGGTCGTCGTTACATCGGAGCAGTTTGCGGAAGCTCATGGTCTTGAGATTATGGCGCGAATAACCGGCTCGGCTATGGGTGGGGGAGAACCGAGAGAGCTGTTCTTTGCGCCCATCGTGGCCGTACAGAACCTGATGGCCAAGACTGGAACGCGCATTGGGTCTTTTGACTTAATTGAAGCGAACGAGGCATTTGCAGTGCAGGCGTTGGCCGATGGAAAGGCGCTCGGCTGGGATTGGGAGCGTGTCAACGTCAACGGCGGGGCGATAGCGCTCGGTCACCCCATCGGGGCCAGCGGCGCTCGCATACTCACAACCCTACTCTATGCCATGGCAGATAGGGGAGCTAGCACTGGTCTCGCGACACTATGCCTTGGCGGTGGCAATGCGGTCGCTATGAGCGTGGAGAGAATAAATGAATAGTGTATCTTCTGTCGTGTTGGGTGTGTCCTCCGGCGTCTGGATGAAACGCGTTGCGGCTGTGCTATCCGGCGTCGTGCTGGTTGCTCTGGCGGCGCAAGCCGCGATTCCCATTCCCGGAACACCGGTTCCGGTCACGCTGCAGGTGCCAGCCGTGCTCATCGTGGGCGGACTGCTTGGGGCGCGGCTGAGTGCGGTGAGTATGGGCTTTTACTTGGCAGTTGGCGCGATGGGCTTGCCTGTGTTTGCTCCTGTGGGCTTGCCCGGCCTGGCGCGGCTGCTCGGACCGACCGGAGGATATTTGCTTGCCTTTCCCCTGGCTGCGGCTCTCGTTGGTTTTAGCTCCGCCCGCCGTTCGATGCTAGCCCTATCGCTGAGCTTGGTGGGGGGAGTGCTGATCATTCACGCCAGCGGTGTCGCCCAGTTGACGCTGCTCGGCGGTGACGCCGGTGTGGCGGTCCAGCTCGGCTCGCTCCCGTTTCTTCTCGGAGACGCGCTCAAGATAGTTTTTGCCGGTCTGGTGATTTGGCGCTTCGCACCCGCCACGCGGGCGCCGGCTTGATCCTCAGCTCCGCCCAGCGGACTTGGCTCAAGCAGGCGGGCTCTACAGTCCTCCACCTAGCAGCTTTCTACATAGTCATCATCATAGTAATTATCGCAGTGGCGGGCCCCGTCGTTGCGCTGCTTGACCCGTCAGTCTCCGACAGGCCGCACCCTCTCGTGATATTGGCTCAGAGCATACCGATTGTTCTGGCGGTCGGGGGAATAACTGTGTTCCTGGTCATGCGGGGCGGTTGGACGCTCCACACAATCGGATGGCCTAGAGCTCCCGCTGGGTTACGCAGCCTCGGCGTCGGTCTCACGATCGGAGTCACAATGGCGATTTCAGTCGTTGTCATCAGTACGCTGGCGGGTCCGGGAGGCCTGGTGCTCGACGGAGCGAGTATTGGAAACCATATCGCCACCGTCATTCCGCTATTGCTTGTGCTGCTCGTTGCGGCTCTCGCGGAGGAACTCGTCTTTCGCGGTTATCCGCTGTTAAAGCTCTCCCGGCTGCTGGGCAAGCCCGGAGCCAGTGTCGCGCTCGCGCTGCTGTTCGGCCTCGCTCACATAGCAAATCCGGATGTGTCTGCCTTTGGGCTCCTCAATGTCGCGCTCGCGTCTCTGGTGTTGAGCGCGATATTTTTTACACCTGGAGCGCTACCGGCTGCGTGGGGCCTGCATTTTGGGTGGAACGCGGGATTAATGGTCGTCGATGCCCCGGTGAGCGGTGTCAGGTTTGACGTGCCGATGCTCGATTTCCGCCCTGAGGCGCCGGTCTGGTTGACCGGAGGAGGATTTGGTCCCGAGGGTGGTGCGATCGCCTCGGTGGTGATGGGGGCGGCGCTGGTATTGATAGTCCGACCGTTACTCAGAGATCGGGAAGCCCGCGACGAATGAAGAAGATTGCGGTTGTGGGTGCTGGTACCATGGGGAACGGGATTGCGCACGTCTTCGCGCAGCACGGCTTTCAGGTGAACCTCGTTGACGTCTCGAACGATATTCTGACGGGGGCCCTGAACGCCATAGAAAAGAACATGAATCGGCAGGTGAAAAAAGGTGCCCTGTCTGAGAAAGATAGAGATGAGTCGTTGGCTAGGATCGAAACAAGTGCCGATCTCTCGGGATTAGAGGATACGGAGTTCATTGTGGAAGCTGTGATCGAGGATCCCCAGGCCAAGTTTGAGATGTTTTCAGATTTGGCCGCACACACTCCTGCGGATGCTATTCTTGCAAGCAATACATCTTCTATTTCAATCACGGAGATTGGTGCTCACGCGGGGCGTCCCGAATCGGTTATTGGGATGCACTTTATGAACCCGGTTCCGGTCATGCCGCTCGTCGAGGTGATTCGCGGACTTCACACGAGCGACGCTACGCGTGACACGGTATTCACGGTAGCCAAACAAGTCGGTAAAACACCGGTAGAAGTCAACGACTACCCGGGGTTCGTTTCAAATCGCGTTCTCATGCCGATGATCAACGAAGCCATCTACTGCGTCATGGAGAATGTTGCGCAGCCCGAGGCGATCGACACGGTGATGAAGCTCGGGCTGAACCACCCCATGGGTCCTTTGGCCCTCGCTGACCTGATCGGTCTCGATGTGTGTCTCTCCATCATGGAAGTACTTCAGCGCGAGCTTGGGGACGACAAATACAGGCCTTGCCCGCTGCTGCGTAAGATGGTGGCGGCAGGGAGCCTCGGCCGCAAATCGGGTCGCGGATTCCATGACTACCGTTGAGAGCGTGACTGATCTGGAGGCGCAGCGCGCCGAGATGGTCGCGCTGGCGCGCGAGTTTGCGCAAAAGGAGATTGCTCCTTATGCGGCGCAGTGGGACCGCGACAGCGAGTTTCCCGTTGAAGTAATTGGGAAACTCCGTGAGCTGGGATTTCTCGGATTGAGAATTCCGGAAGAATATGAAGGCCTCGGCCTCGATGAACTGACCTACTTGATGATGCTGGAGGAAATCGCCGCTGCGGACGCGGCGGTGGCCGTTTCCTTGAGCATACACAACTCACTCCCTGCCGCTATGCTGTTGCGCGCCGGAACGCCGGAGCAGTGCGACCGGTGGCTGCGACCGATGGCCCGCGGGGAAATACTGGCGGCGTTCGCACTATCAGAGGCGGATAGCGGTTCCGATGCTGCGAGCCTCAAGGCACAGGCTGTCCGCGACGGTTCCGACTGGGTGTTGACCGGTACCAAGGCGTGGGTTACCAACGGCGACACAGCCGAACTGCTGATCGTGATGGTGCGTACGGACCACCCCGACGACCGACAGGGTGCGCGCGGCGTATCGAGTTTCATTGTGCCTACAGACACGCCGGGGGTCGAGCCGGGCAAGCCGGAAGACAAGATGGGTCTGCGCGCGTCGAGGACGACGACCGTTGCGCTGAACGATGTGCGGCTGGATCATGATCATCTCCTCGGAGAGGAAGGGAGTGGTTTCAAGCTGTCGCTGAGCGCGCTGGATCAGGGGAGGATGGGTATCGCGGCGCAAGCGATCGGGATTGCTCGCAGCGCCTACGAGCACGCCCTGAAGTACAGTGCGGAGAGGAAGCAGTTCGGAACCGCGCTCAATCAGTTTCAAGCCATCCAATTCAAGCTGGCCGACATGATAACTCAGATATCGGCCGCCCGGGCGCTGCTGCACGACGCGGCCAGGGCGCGGAGTCGCGGAGAGTCTGTTACCGCTCGTGCTAGTATGTCTAAACTGTTCGCTTCCGAGATGGCGGTGGCCATAACCAGCCAGGCAGTGCAGATTTTTGGAGGCTACGGCTATATGCGTGACTATCCGGTAGAGCGTCTCATGAGGGACGCGAAGGTTACGGAAATCTATGAAGGCACAAGTGAAATCCAGCGAATTGTTATCGCGCGAGAAATCTGTAGCTGATTGGAGGGCGCGCGTGCACGAGGCGAGCGGCATCTTCAATCGGCTTGCTCTCAGATCGCACGAACAGTTGAGCCTAGTATACGACCCCGAGACTGGCTACCGAGGTATCATCGCGATCCACGATACTACCCTGGGCCCAGCGCTCGGGGGGACGCGTTTCTGGGCTTACAGGACGGATGGCGAGGCGATTGAGGACGCTTTGCGCTTGGCCCGAGGCATGACCTATAAGTCCGCGGTGGCCGGGTTGCACTTGGGCGGCGGCAAGAGCGTTATCATAGGTGACCACCGAACCGGCGAGCGCGAGGGGTTGTTCCGAGCTCACGGAAGGCACGTCGAGTTGTTGAACGGGCGTTACATAACCGCGGAAGATGTGGGGACCAGCACCGCGGATATGGAGTACGTAAGGATGGAGACAGAACATGTGGTCGGGCTGGCGGGTGGATCAGGCGACCCATCACCCGTAACAGCGTTCGGCACCTTTCGCGGAATGCAGGCGTGTGCCAAACACCGTTACGGAAGTGACTCACTCGCTGGCAAGAAGGTGGCGGTGCAGGGGTGTGGTCATGTGGGATATCACCTGTGCAAACACCTCCACGAGGCGGGGGCGCGGTTGATCGTAGCGGATATCGATCCCGAAAAGATCAAAGTTGTGGTGAACGAGTTTGGCGCAGAAGCCGTCGCTACGACGGAGATTCTGGGAGTAGATGCCGACATCTTCGCTCCGTGCGCGCTAGGCGCGGTGATAAACGATGAGTCCATTGAGGAACTAAAAGTCGACATAATCGCGGGCGCGGCCAACAATCAGTTGGCGCAAGAGCGGCACGGTGATGTCGTCGAGGAAAAAGGCATGGTGTACGCTCCTGACTATGTCATCAACAGTGGTGGACTAATCAACGTAAACGCCGAATTGGAAGGATGGTCGGGGGAGAAGTCTCATGCGAAGGCGTCGGAGATTTATGACGCTGTGCTGCGAGTGCTCCAGATCGCCGAGGAAGATGGAATCCCATCGTACAAGGCCGCCGACCGGCTGGCTGAGCGGCGCATTGCAGAGGCGAGGCCCCGATAGTGGGAGAGAATATCCCTATCGGCTCAGATCACGCCGGCTACGAGCTGAAGGAACGAATCAAGACAAAACTTGAAGAATTGGGTTACGACGTCGAAGACGTGGGAGCGCATTCGACCGAGTCAAGCGACTACCCGGACTTTGCCAAGCGGGTGGCCGAGAGAGTAAGTGGTGGTGGTGCAGTGCGCGGAGTTCTTATGTGTGGAACGGGACTCGGTATGTCCTACGTCGCAAACCGGTTCCCCGGGGTGAGAGCCGCCGTCGCCTGGAACCCGGAAATTGCGGAACTGTCGCGGCGCCACAACGACGCGAATGTGTTGGTATTGCCTGCCAAGTTTGTCAACGAGGAAGAAGCGACTGAGATATTGAAACGCTGGATCGAAGCGCCCTTCGATGGAGGGCGTCATGTGCGTCGGATCGAGAAGATCGAGTTGAATCGTGAGTGACGGTCTGAAGCCCCTGGAGCAGGTTGATCCTGCCATCCACACGCTGCTACGTCAGGAGGTGCAGCGGCAGGAGGAGGGGCTCGAGCTCATCGCGAGCGAAAACTTCGTTTCGCGAGCAGTGCTCGAGGCGATGGGGTCGGAGCTAACAAACAAGTACGCGGAAGGTTATCCCGGAAAGCGATACTACGGTGGCTGTGAGGTCGTCGATAAGGTGGAGGCGCTTGCCATCGAGAGGGCGTGCAAGGTGTTTGACGCAGAGCACGCCAACGTTCAGCCGCATAGCGGAGCGCAGGCCAACATGGCGGCTTTCTTAGCCGTGGCCGATCCGGGGGATACCATAATGGGCATGTCGCTCACTCACGGTGGGCACCTGACTCACGGCTCGCCTGTAAACGCGAGCGGCCGTCTCTTCAGGGCGGTTCAGTACGGGGTAGATGAGGTAACCGGTCTCATCGACCTAGACCAGGTCAGGGATCTCGCGCTGAAAGAGCGTCCCAAGCTGATCATCGTCGGGGGAAGCGCCTATCCGCGCATCATCGACTTCAAATCCTTCAAGTCGATTGCCGACGAAGCGGGCGCAACTCTGATCGTGGACATGGCTCACTTCGCGGGGCTGATAGCGGGCGGATGCTATCCCAATCCCGTCCACGACGCTCAGATCGTGACGACTACCACGCACAAGACTCTACGCGGACCTAGGGGCGGGTTGATCTTGTGTACCGGAGAGATCCGCCAGGCCATAGACAAACAGGTGTTCCCCGGTACTCAAGGCGGGCCCCTCGAACACGTGATCGCCGCAAAGGCGGTCGCGCTGCATGAGGCAATGCAGCCGGAGTTCAAGAAGTATGCTTCCCGAGTCGTAGAGAACGCACAGTCTCTCGGCCAAGTTCTTGTGGATCACGGATATCGCCTGGTTTCCGGAGGCACGGACAGCCACTTGTTATTGGTGGACCTGCGCGACAAGGAATACACCGGAAAGGAGGCGGACGAAGCCTTGGGGAAGGCCGCGATCCACGTGAACAAGAACACTGTCCCCGGGGAGATGCGCTCGCCGTTTGTAACTAGCGGCATTCGAATCGGGACGTCCGCTCTCACTTCTCGAGGGATGGGGCGGGCCGAAATGCGTACCATCGGTGACATGATCAACGACGTTCTCAGCAATCCGACCGACAGAGTGATCCAACGAGTGGCGCAGGGTGTGCGAGACCTCACCTCATCCTTCCCGCTGTACCGGGACGGAATGTCCCCCGCCCGTTAGCTCTTGCCGACAGCCGTGCCGCGCTCCAAGTTGTAGCTGTGAGCGATGAACTGGGGACTCGAGATTTGCTGGCAAAGCTCCGAGAGCTGGACACCGTGTACAGCGACAGAGCGTATGTCTTTGTTCTCGCCGCTCTGGAATATTGCCAGAAGAAGAGGACGATTCGGAGCCACATCAGCGGAGAAGAGCTGGCTTGGGCCACTCGTGATCTAGCCCGCGAGCAATTCGGCCTGACGGCCCGGACCGTGCTGGAGCACTGGGGAATAGAGTCTACCGCGGATATCGGACGGATCGTCTTCAAGCTGATAGATGCCGGGCTCTTGATTCGGGGAGCCCACGACCGGATCGAGGACTTCGACGCAGTCTTCGATTTCAACGCCGCCCTTGAGTCGGATTATCCGTGGATGGGGGCTCTGAGATCCACGCGGGCCAACTACCCCGGAGCGGAGCGTAACAGTCAGTCGTAGTTAGGCCCTAGGATTTTGGGGAAGGGAGGTGACATATGGACGACAGAAATTTTCCAGCCTGTCAGAAGTGCGATTCCGGGATTCTGATACCGCTGTCGGATTATGGAAGAGACGGTGCGCCGATCCAATACAAGGCCTGGGTGTGTACGAATCCGGAGTGCGGGTTCAACATCCGGATCGACAACGGTGAGATCTCGTTGGGTAGGGCAATCGGCCAAAGCTTCAAGTAACGCCCCTGCACAGGTGGCGGGATGCATCACGTCAGACGCCCGGCCGTAGCCGGCACGTTTTACCCCGCCGATCCGAGAGAACTTCAAGCTCTAGTCGAAGAATTTACGACCGGGAGGGTACCGGCTGCAGCGTTCGGTGCAATAGCCCCGCACGCGGGTCTCATATACTCGGGAGCCTGCGCTGGAAAGGTTTATGCCCGGGTAGAAATACCGCCGCTAGCCGTAGTGCTGGCACCCAACCACACAGGCATGTGCAGCTTTCCTGCTCGCGCCGGCTACTGGGGAGAGGGGGCGTTCCGCATCCCGCTCGGCGAAAGCAAAGTCGATAACGAATTTGTCCAGGCGCTTGGTGAATCCACCGATTTGGTTGCAGAGGACCGTGCTCAGCATATGAAGGAACACGCCGTTGAAGTTCAGCTACCATTTCTGCAGTTACTTGCTCCTGAGACTATGATTGCACCTCTTGTTTTACCTTGGGACGACTGGGATCGGTGCAAAGAGCTGGCAGCGGCGCTTGCTGGGGTAATCTCGGCTTGGCCGACCAAGGTTCTGCTCATTGCCTCGTCTGACATGAACCACTACGAATCTGCCGAGACCGCTTTACACAAGGACACCGCAGTGCTCGAGGCGGTTACGAAGCTAGACGGCGAGGAACTCCTGGGCACGTGCGAGAAGATGCACGTGACAATGTGCGGCCGGGCGCCCGCAGCAGTGCTTGTCGAGACATCGCACATCCTCGGAGCTGAGGTAGCGACCGTAGTTGACTACCGCCACAGCGGGATGGTAACGGGCGACGAATCGAGCGTCGTCTCGTACGCGGGGGTTGTGGTTACATGATCCGAATACCGGTAGTTAACGCCGCTCAGGCTGCGTCCTGGGATGAAAGGGCGCGTACCGATCACTCCATTCCCAGTCGTGTACTGATGGAGGCGGCCGGGAGAGCGTGTGCGGGAGTTATTGCCCGCGAGTTCCGCGAACGCTTGCCGGATGGTGTGATAGTAGTGTGCGGTACGGGTAACAACGGTGGTGATGGGTGGGTTGCCGGCCGAGCATTGCGCTCCGTCGGTGTCAAGGTTTGGGGTGTGCCCGCCGGGGACCCCCGTACGCCTGACTGCGAGGCCAACCAGAAATTGGCGCTCGGTGAAGGGGTGGAACTGCTGCAAACTGGAGACACATGGCCTGCAGCGGGCTTGTTGGTTGACGCTCTCTTGGGAACCGGGGCCAGCGGTCCCCTGCACGGCGCCATCGCCGAACTCGCTCAACGGATTGTTGACCACGGAGGCCCAATCGCTGCGGTTGACGGACCGACAGGAGTAGATCTGTCTAGTGGAGAAAAATCCGGTTCCGTAATCGCCGACCTGACGGTTACGTTCGGCGGCCTCAGGCGCGGACACCTGCTCGCACGTGATCGCTGTGGCAGAGTCGTGGTTGTGGACATAGGGTTTCCTCCCCCCCCCGGGGACGCGTCGTGGCCAATTTTCGTCCACGACCATTGGGCCAGCGAGCTGCTGCCGACGTTCACCGTGTCAATGCACAAAGGCCAGCGGGGCAAGGTTGCCGTAATCGGCGGTGCATCCGGAATGTCTGGCGCCGCGCTGCACAGCGTGCAGGCAGCATTTACAGCAGGTGCGGGCCTCGTAAAGCTCGCCGCGTCCACCGACACGGTCCGCGCCGCGCAGGCCTCTTTGCCGGACGTCATGACCGTGTCATCCAACTTAGGTCCCAACTTGGAAGATGAGGTTTTGGAAGTCATACAGTGGGCGGATGCTGTGGTACTCGGCCCCGGTCTGGGACGCTCAGAGGAAAGAGAGAAATTTGTAACGGCGGTTCTCGCTGCGTGTAACGTTCCCGTGATCGTGGATGCGGACGGACTGCGCGCCGGCAGGGAAGCCTTTCAAGCTGCTGACGAAGTGGTGTTAACGCCCCACCTGGGCGAGTTCGAGGCGATGTTTCCCGAGCTGTCCGAACGTGCCAGCAAAGACCCGTTTGCAGCTGCGGCTCAGGCGTCGACTTTGGCGGCGAGCACCGTGTTGCTCAAGGGGGTCCCGACAATTGTCGCCGATTCCGGCGAAGCGCGATTCGCAGTAGGTAGCGGTAATCCCGCGCTGGCAACGGGCGGCAGTGGAGACGTGCTCTCCGGGTTCATCGGAGCGATTGTCGCCAGACGCCTCGAGCCGCCGGTCGCCGCGGCTGTTGCAGCGCACGTGCTGGGTCGAGCCGCCGATATCGCCGCGGCGGAGCGCTCGGTGAGAGCGACACGCCCGGCCGACGTGATGGAGTCAGTTAGTGAGGTGTTGCGCTGGTGGTCGGAGCCGCCCAAATACCAGCCGCCGATCCTGCTCGAGCTGGACCCGCCGCCCACCCAGTGGTAAAACAGGCAGCGCTGTTTCTCTTGCCGGGGCTCTCGGTTGCTCTGCCAGTCGTCGGCCAGACTAGCCGACTGTGGCGGCCCGAAGAGCGCGTTGTCTTGCCCGATCTACGGTTTGTCGGCGCTGTCGCAGCAGACGACAGCTACTTGTTCATAGCGTCCCGGCACGCGCTCGGACTCTACGACCGTCGCATGATGCGATGGCTCCCTCCGGTAACGCGGGTGGACGGTTATCCCGCCGCTGCCGTCACGATTGCGCTTGCCGACCCATCGGATAGGTCGATCTGGTTGGGCACGAGGGAGGGTCTGTTTAACTATAGCCCGCTGCTCCAAGAGATCAGGCGGATAAGCATCGTTGGTGGGGTGAGGATGCTCATGCTAGATGCTGCAAATCCCGTGGGAGGACTGTATGTGAGGACAGCAACGGGATGGGAGCTCCTGCCGCTGGGCGGCATGGCCACGTTTCCAGCCACGAATTTGCCATCGCTGCAGAACCGGATCATGCCGCTATCGATCGAGCAGGTGATACGCAGCCTGCCCATGCTGGAGGGGATGAGGTCGTTTGTCCTGACGGATGATAGGCTACGGACCTACCGCTACACCGCCGCGGCACGTGTCCCTCACAGTGAGGAAGTATTACTTGGGACGGATGGGTTGGGTGCGATTCTACTCGATCCGCTTACGGCGACCTTTACACGGTTGGACTTTGGCTTGATGGGACAGGGTGCCGGAGCGGTGACGGTGGTGCCGGGGGGCGTGTGGGTCGCTGCTCTGAGGGACTCCGAGAGAAGAGGCTTCACCTTCGTGAGCGATGACCTCCAGAGGTTCGAGTACGACGAGGGCCCGCGCGTCACGGGATTCGGCCTGAGATCGGTTCGCAGTGTCGTGATGCGTGCGAGCGGACTGTGGGCTGCCACTGATGCCGGCATCGTGTGGGTAAGGCCCGGTGGGGATGTGCGGAGGATTGATATCGAACTGCCCCTGGCAGAGAGCTACGCACTGGCGCCGAGCGATTCCGGGCTCTGGGTGGGCACCGCCGGCGGGCTGGCGTTCGTTGATGACTTTGGCGTTGTGTCCCACGTTGCAGGAGCGTTGGGTCGTCCCGTGTTCGCTGTGTCTGCCACAGAAGATTCAGTTTGGTTTGGTACCAGCGACGGATTAGTGGTTTACAGCACGCATTCACGCGAATTACTGGTTCCAGCCCTCATTGCCAGCGAGCCACAACTCTTGGATCCCATCATTGCTACCGCCCTCGTCGGCGATACGCTCGTTGTTGCGACACAACAGAGGGTTCTCTGGCGCGCGCCGGACGGGGCGTGGCAAAATGAGGGCCGGATAGTTTCAAACATTGGATTGTTGCGCAAGCTTGCACCCGACAGCGGAGGCATTTGGATCGGCGGAGACCAGGGGTTTGCTTTCTTCAGGTTTGCCTTCAGAGAGTTCACGTTCTTCAACGCACGCGGTGACATTCCCGGTCGCGTGCGAGATATGGCCGTGAGCAATGAGTACTTGTGGATAGCGACAGAAGGGGGGCTGGTGAGGTTCAGTAAGAGAGCACTACTATGACCACGACGTTTACCAAGATGGGCGCCGGTGCCGAGTTCGACAGAATCCGGTCGATCTGGAAACGCTTGGGTGATCGCGGTGAAGGTGGAGGAGACGACTGCGCACTTGTTCGGATCGGGAGCGAACAGATCGCGATATCGGTTGATGCAATGGCCGAGGACGTCCACTTCAAGATCGGTTGGCTCACACCGCGCGAGATTGGATGGAGGGCAACCGCGGCGGCCCTGTCGGATCTGGCGGCCGTAGCTGCCGACGCCAAAGGGGTGCTGATAAGCCTAGGTATTAGTGCGGAATACCCGGAGGCTTTTACCACCGAGATAATGGAGGGTACGGGTGAGGCGT
>JAZFQE010000324.1:0-4192 GCA_036444955.1 Gemmatimonadales bacterium | reverse complement strand
TCTGGAGCCGGCCGAAACTGGGCAACCCCGACTCGTCGTGGACGACGACTTCGCCATCAAGCACCAGGTGCTCGAAGGGTAGAGCCTCCACGGCTTTCGCCACTTCAGGAAATGTCGCGGTGAGATCATTCCCGGCGCGTGACGTCAGCCGGGCAGCCCCAGCCTCGGTGGAGACAACGAGCCGGTAGCCGTCGTATTTGATTTCAAACAACCAGCCCGGGTCAGAAAAAGCTTCTTCCCGGGGTTCAGCCAGCATGACTTTCAGGCCGCGAGCTACAACCCGGCTTTGGGAGGCCTTCAAGCGGCGTAATTTTCGCAATATCACTGTCGCCGGACGGGTCCCTGCACCCAACTGTTCCACCGTTAGGCCGGACAGGATCGAATCCTGTGGGAACACCGATTCACCGTCTTCCTCACTGGTGGCGAAGGCGTCACGCTCCTTTATGAACAACCATTCCTTCTCAGTTCGTTTCATTTTCACGAGAGTCCACCGTCCCCGCAGTTTGTAGCCGCGCAATTCGAACAAGAGCTTTCCCTTCTGCAAGCCCTCTTCCGGATCTTCGAGGGGCACCCATCTGCCCCGGTCCCAAATGATCATCGCTCCCGCTCCGTAGTTGCCCTCTGGAATCACCTCTTCGAACTCGCAGTACTCCAAAGGGTGAGCCTCTACCTTCACCGCGAGGCGTTTGTCAGCGGGATTGGGGGAGGGCCCCTTGGGGACGGCCCACGATTCGAGCACACCACCCATCTCGAGTCTCAGGTCCCAGTGGAGCCGGCTCGCAGCGTGCTTGTGGACAACGAAGAGGCCCGCTCCGGAGCCGGGACCGCCGCCGAACGGTTCGGGACTGGCGTCAGCGGATCTCTTTGCCCTGTATGCACTTAGGCTGTCGTCGGAATGTTTACTTGCGGGCATGGTCAAGATTCCTTATAAATAGCCCTCTTATGAGCGCACGAGCAATCGGTACAGCGAGCGTTTCGTTTGGCCTGGTCTCCATACCAGTCAAACTCTACTCGTCCGGCGAGCCGGGCCAGAAGATCGGGTTCAATCTTCTGCACAAGGACTGCGGATCGCGGCTCAAGCAGCATTACATCTGTCCCAAGGACGAGGAGAAGGTTGAGCGAGACGACATGGTCAAAGGCTACGAGTTTGCCAAGGGCCGTTATGTGCTGTTCAGTCCGGAGGAGTTGAAGGCGATCGAGGAAAAATCCACACAACTAATCGAGATAACCGAATTCGTTCCCGCGAAACAGGTGGAGCGAATCTATCTGGATAAGGTCTACTATCTGGGTCCGGACAAAGGTGGCGATCGGCCCTACAGACTACTCTGCCAGGCGCTCAAGGACACCGGCAGAGCGGCGATTGCAAAATACGCAGCGCGCGGCAAAGGATATCTGGTCATGGTCAGGCCGTATGGGGACGGCCTCATCATGGAACAGCTCAAGTACGCTGACGAGGTGCGCGCGTTCGACGAAGTTCCACTCGGCGAGGGCGAGGTCAAAGAAGAAGAGCTCAAGCTAGCCAAGCAACTCGTGGAACAGGCCGCGTCAGATGAGTTTCGGCCAGAGAGCTACGAAGATGAAGTTCGTAAGCGCGTGATGGACCTCATTCAGCGAAAGGTCGATGGCGAAGATATAACGGTCGCGCCGACTGAAGAGCCGCAGACTCAGATCATCGACATCATGGAGGCACTCAAGGCAAGCTTGGCCGGCGGAGCGGAGGGGGCGCGGAAACCGGCCCAGCGAGCTGCCAAGCATGCGGCAACCACGAAGAAAACGGCCAAGGCTGCGCGCAAAAAAAAGTCGGCGTAAGCCGGTCCGTACCCCGAACACAAGGTGAAAGGCTACACTACCCGCGAAGTTGCGGAGTTATTGAACATGCCCGTGTCGCAGGTGAAGTCCTATGCACGGGAAGAGTTCATGTCTCCGGAACGCGGTCCGCGGGGAGAGTTTCACTTTTCGTTTCGAGATATCGTCATCCTGCGCACAGCTAGAGAACTCCTCGCCGCAAACGTCGGGCCAAGAAAGGTTAGGAAGGCGCTGAGCAACCTGCGCAAACAGCTCCCGGCGGGACTTCCGCTCACGTCGGTTCGCATAGTAGCAGAAGGAGACACTGTTGTAGTGAAGGACGGCTCCACCGTTTGGGAACCGACCTCCGAGCAGGTTCAGATAAACTTTCCCGTCGCGGAACTCGCGATCAAGATTGCACCGCTTGCCACGAAAAAAATCCGGACGATCGAATCTGCTGAGAATCCAGACGCGGACGAGTGGTACGATCTGGGATACGATCTGGAATCGGTGAACGCCGAGCAAGCGGTGGAAGCGTATCGCAACGCCCTCAGACTCAACCCGTCTCACACCGATGCCCACGTCAACCTGGGCAGGCTGCTGCACGAGATGGGAAAATCGGAGGACGCTGAGGCGCACTACCGGCAGGTGCTCGAGACTTCGCCCGACCACCCAACCGCGGCTTATAACCTCGGCCTCGTACTGGAGGATTTGGGTAGACCCAACGACGCAATGAGCGCGTACAAACTCGCCGTTGACTCAGATCCAGGATTCGCCGACGCCTATTACAACATTGCCCGACTCTACGAACAGGCCGGCAAACGAGCCGCGGCACTGCGACACATGGCCACGTTCAAGAGGCTGACCGGGAAGAGGTAGTGCGCTGAGTGCGGTGTCAGCCTTAGCGACGGCAAACCAATGAGATCTGACACGTGACGCTCCCATCTCGCCTTGGGTAAGACGAGTGGGAGGGTGACCGATGTCTTGGAGAGCAGTTTCAACTAAGAAAGCAATCAGCGTGTCGATCGTGATCGGCGCGCTTGCCTGCGATAGCGCACCGGTCGGGCCCGCTCAGGAAGTACGCCTGGTTTCAGCCACGCCGGAGGGTTTGGAACAGACTATCACCGTCGCACCTGCCGAACCCAAACAAGGTGAGACCATCGCGATCGCGTCGGTGGTCGTCAACCTCAGCGAAGAGCCTCGCACAGTAACGGCGCGGATCTGCGGCCTAAACCTGAGCGGCGACCTCGCAGTGCGTTTGCCGCCGGCCGTGTTGCGGTGTGCAGGATACAGCCAGACGGTAAGGCTGCTGCCCAGAGACTCCCTGCGAGAGTTTGAAGTCCTGGTCGTTGGATCGGAGGCAGGCAATTACACTCTGGCTGTGCAACATCTGCTGGACCCCGAGCACGTGCTTACCGCGGAGGTGACCGTCACAGATTAGGCCGCCGTTAGCTGCACCGCTCGCTGCAAACCGTTTACGTCTCATCGCTCGCCGCTCGTCGCTCGCTCCGCCTTCTCGATCAACACGCTGACAGCGGCCCACGATCGCTCTGCGTCGAGTGTGTATCGTGCATCGCCTATGTGCACTAAGTAACTGTTTCCCAAATCCTCGGTCACATAGTAGGGGAATCGCGACCAACTGTTGAATAACTGGGCGGTGGATGTCCGAGATGCGGCGACAGCGGCAGGCGTACCCGGGTGTTTTTCGTACACGACTCCGAGCCGTTCAAAACGCAGATTTGAGAGCAAGTCTAGTACTCCGAACGTGTAGCCGTCGGCACCCTCGAGTACCACCCACTTCTTAAATGGATTCAGCGGTTCGGGTGATACCATGACCCGCGACGGTTGCACACCCAGTGCTGCCGGTGTGTCCCGCACGACCGTTCGAGCAGTCACGGCTATACCCCCCATGGCCGCCATATAGGCCGTCGCCCAAAGCAGCGCCATGCGAGCCCGACGAGGTGACGGGCCCCTGTTTCCCGTTCCTCCTTTCCCCGCGCCTGTCTTCCAAGTTGCAACCCCGAATCCCAGAATGAGCCACAGCCAGAGATCTACGATGAAGAGTGTATCCCCATAGAACCACTGTGCCGAAAACGGCATCAGCCACCTCACACCGTACACGTTCAGAAAATCCAGCAGCGGATGTGTGGCGACTGAGAGAAAAGCAAGAGCTAGCACCCATCGTGGGCTCACAATCAGTTCGCGATGGTGGCCCAGGTGGCGCATGAGTCGGTGCGAGAAGACGATAGCGCCGGTGAGCAAGACCGGGAGCACGACGATGCCGAGCACACCATGTGTCAATCCCCGCCGAAACCAGAGCGCAGTAGCGGGCCCCCAGAAATAGGAGACTATGTCCAGGTCGGGTAGGTTCGCGCCAATTATCAGTGTGACCGTTCCCAGGCCAGTA
>JAZFQE010000323.1:0-2088 GCA_036444955.1 Gemmatimonadales bacterium | reverse complement strand
TTCGCCACGCTACAGAGAAACCTCCGGTAGTCGCTTTTCGACTCTTCGGCCAGCAGTTTGACTTCGATTACTGACGCACCCGCATACACGAGGCATGATATTCCTTCTCGACCTCCGTTCCGGGATCCGACAAGGGATTCACCAGATCCGGCGGCAACGGCACCCGATCCGCGGTCACGCGCAACAAGGCCAAGAGGAGAGGAACGGTTCTCTTCGCTCCGTGGGTGCGCATGAGCCAGTCCCGCATGGCGACACCATTCTCCGATCGGAACTGTTCGTGCTCGACGAGTCGCAACAGAGCCTCGCCGACTTCTTCAGGAGAATCCGCATTCATGACCGGCGGGGTGTCCTTTTCATAAAGTGGAACATACTGCTCTGTACGCAACTTCATGATCACCGGCTTGCCAATTGCCGCTGCTTCGAGCGCAGTCGCGCCCAGGTATCCATAGACAAAATGGTCGAGAACAATGTCACAGGACCGGTAGTAATCGATCAGCCGCTTCTTCCCGACGGGTGGAAGAAGAATCATCCGTTTGTCCAGTCCCGCCGCCTCAATCGTCTTCTTCAGGTCGCCGACATTGCTCCCCCAACCGAGGAACACGAGCCGGAGTGCGGGACATCGTTTCGTCAGAGTCACCAGCGTCTTGAGAAACTCCCCGGAATACCCCTTGACGGCATCATCAACCCTGGCTGCGATCAACACATAGACACCCTTGCCGAAACGAGCTTCCCATTCCCTACGACTGAGCCCTTCGCCAGGACAATATCGGCTATCATCGATCGGATAGGGCAGATAGACGCCGTTGGTGAGTCCAAGACGCCGCGAATGTCCCAGCGAGTGCGGGTTGCTGATCATAAGGAAGCGAGCCGCATTGAACGAGACCTGCATGGCTCGGCCAAGATCATCAACACGTCCACAGTCGCACTGGAGATCCCCGCCGACCGAGAAGACTGCGTAGGGCCTCCCACTGGCGTAGGCCGCAAAGGGAGTGCTCGCAGCATAGATGACGTCGTATTCAGAGAAGGTTTTTGCCAGCCTGTAATAGGAGTAGAACCCTCGATAGCCAAGGAGCACTTCGTGCCGCAATCCGGGGGATTGCGCCAGCAACCGGCACAACGGTTCACGATCACCTTCAATAAAGCGTTGATAGGCCGAATATAATTCAGAACCATCAAAGGCAACGCGATGACATGGAACCTTAAGGGTGATCCCAGGGTGTGCTCGGAGAAACGCCGCGCCGTCCATGACATCCGGAAACTCACCATCAAACTCTTCCCATTCCGGAGAGCTCAATGCCGTACCATCCATGACGCTTGGAAACAGGGCCGCTTCGGCACCACTGTTCTGCGCGAGCCTTGCCCAGTTGTACATGTTCTGAGCCATGTTACAGGCAAAGGCGCACTTGAAAGGCTCCGGGCGCGAGCCTCGATAATCGAGCGCGAAGCGCCAGACCGAATCCGAATACTGCCGAAACCGACGAATGTTCACGCTCGTCAAGTAAGGGTGGTTCCAGGGTCTCTCATCGAGACTCTCGAGTCTGGCTTCCTTGACGAGCGTGTCTCCAGCCAGCAATGTATTCATTCTCATCCACAACAGATCAAGCTCATCACGCCTCTGATCCAGCTCGGCCTGCCTGGTATCGAGATCCCGCCGCCTCTCGTGGATTTCGGAAAGCACCGGGACTTTTAGGAGCAACTGTTTGATGAAATGGTTCATGACTACCACAAGTCCGGATCGTCTTCCCGCGAGGGAGAGATCATCTGCCATCTGTTTTCTTGAAAAGAATATTTCCAAAAATCACTCACATGACCGTTACGGCCTTCCCCACCCAACACATACCAATCGGGCCCCACCTTCGCGACAGCGGCCTTAGCGTGATAGCCAGGAAACTCCGCCCTCTCATCGTATCGGTGAGGTTCGCGATTCCCGTGGATCTGCCGCCATCGCCTGGACGTCAAACTAAAGGTCCAGAGATCATTGAAGTTCACTTTGGGTTTCCAGCGCATCCGCCCCCCAAACAAGAACAGGTCGTCATTGTGAATGGTCAACGCCGCACAGTACCGAGGAAGTGGTGATGCTTCCTCGCG
>JAZFQE010000322.1:0-2088 GCA_036444955.1 Gemmatimonadales bacterium | reverse complement strand
TTTCCCGGGGGAGCATCCTGGCCTACAGCGGCCCCGGCTGCGAGTAGGGATGCCAAGGTCAGTATTTGCCGTGTCTTTGCGAATTGCATTATTCGTCCTTGTTCAGCTAGAAACGTACTGTAGAACGCCGCCTTGACCGGCTGGTTGACCCAATAATTGTTATCGGTCGAAACTTAAGAAAACTTTGGATTCTTGTCGCGCCGTGGAGTACCGTTAACTCTTGACGAATGTCCGCTTTTGGCCGTAAGCAGACATTCGCGTCCGCTCTACTCCCAACACCTCACCCCAGTTCGAGTTCTACAGCGTCTCGCAGCCTCCGCTGCCGCCTCGGGTCCGCTGCTCAGCGGAATCGGGACTTGTTCGACATCCTCGGCGTTGATGGCGACCTCGGTTGTGGATTGCACCTGAGATTCGGTCGGCTGGCCTGCACAAGCGAAGACGCTTAGCAGCAGGGTCGTGATGCAAGCTCCGTGAGCGAGTCTACTGGCGCAATTCGTGACGAAGTTCATATCATGCTCCCCAGAATTCAAACTGTCGCTCTTACACCGGATTCTACCAGCATAGTTGACTTACAGCGGCACCCCGAACGTCCGCTTTTTTCTCCAAAGCAGACATTCACAGTCAGCGATTTAGACCCAGTCCGAATGTCTGCTTTCGACCAAAAGCGGACATCACCACGATCCCAATGCGTACATTCTGAATGTCCGCTTTCGAGGACGAAGCGGAAGTCCGGTTCAGCCCCGTTAAGCCCTTCGTTAACGGGTAAGAACGGCCAGGAGTTGCCATTCACGGTATGACAATCCTTTCTTGAATGTGGTCATAGAAAATAGGAGGCGGGGGCTCGAAAACATCGTGGAGAAAAAGCGAGGCGGCAGCCGTCTATGGTAACGTAATTGACCCGATTGGCAAGAGCCTGGAGTCCGACACCATGCGTTCTGTAGTCGAAGCCAAGAGTCGTTTAACGCACTCCATCGTGCGACTTAGTGCCCGTGCGAAAGCCGCTGAACATTCGCTCAACCTATCGGAAGAGGCGATACGCCGATGCCTGTGCGCCCATTTCTGGTGCCTCACTTTGATCACGGCCTTGCTGGCGTTCCCATCGTCGGTCACGGCACAGTCGCCTAACGCTTTCGGCACTCCCACTGACGATGCGCCTAATCCCGCTGCCGCTATCGCGGCGATGCCGGGCTCACGAGCACAGGGCTGGCTGGCGCAGGGTCGCTCCGAGGTGTTGGCCCGTCACGGGATCGTTGCGACGAGCGATCCGCTGGCGGTTCAGGCGGGGCTCGAAGTCCTGCAGCAAGGCGGCAACGCCATTGATGCGGCGGTTGCGGCTGGCGCGGTGCTGGACGTGACTTCCCAGAACGACACGGGTATTGGCGGTGATCTCTTCGCCCTCGTTTGGGTGGCCCGGGACAACAAGCTCTATGCACTAAATTCCGCCGGCTGGGCGCCAGCGGCGTGGACGCCAGAGTTCTTTCGCGAGGAGCTCGGTCTCGTACGGATCCCACTCAACGGAGTAAATGCCGCCACTGTCCCGGGTGCCGTCTCCGGCTACGATGCCTTGCTGCAGCGCTTCGGTACTCTGACGTTCCGGGAGACATTGGCGCGTGCCGCTCAGCTCGCGGAGGAAGGCTGGGGTCAGTCTGAGCGTCGCCATAGCGACATCGTCTCGGCTCTGGAAAAGCTGCGTGGCGATGCCGATTCCAACCGAACGTTCCTGGAGGATGGAAGGCCACCTGCCCTTTACCGCCGAGTGAGTAATCCGGGGTTGGCGGTCGCCTTGCGCTTGCTGCAGGAGCACGGGCGTGATGCCTTTTACAAGGGTGAGATCGCCGAGGCGATCGTCGCGAAGATACAGGCCAACGGCGGCGTGATGACCAAGGACGACCTCTCGGCGTTCGAGTCCGAATGGGTCGAGCCCATTTCCACCAACTATCACGGTTACGACGTCTTCGAGCTGCCTCCGCCCGGACAGGGATTTGCTGCACTCCAGATGCTCAACATCCTCGAGGTTTGCGCGCCGGTGCATGGCGTGAACCTGGCCGTGCTCGGACCCACAAACCCAGACTACTGGCACTTCATGGT
>JAZFQE010000321.1:0-6236 GCA_036444955.1 Gemmatimonadales bacterium | reverse complement strand
GATTCCTGCGCGTCTGCGTAGTTCGGCAGGTTCAGACCAATCAGTGCAAGTGCTAGCCACACCCTCTTCATGGTACCATCTCCTGAGTTAGCAAGGATTCCTCGGTAAGCTCGATCTCGGCCCGGGCTTCAGGGCTGATTAGCACGCCGGTAACAAAGGGTTTGCCGATCATGTAATCGTGTACGAATCGCGCGATGTCATCTCTCGACACTTGCTGAATGTTGGATATGTAGTCTTGGTAGTAGTCGATGCCTGCAACCGCCCACCAGAAGCCCACCGAATGGGCCAGTTGTCTAGAGCTCTCGCGCGAATACAAGTCGTTTATCGCCATCAGGTTCTTCGCGGCCGACATCTGCTCGTCGCTGACGTAGTCAGGATCGACAAAATGTTCGACTTCCTCCAGGATCGCGCGACGCAAAGCCAGAACCTTATCCGGGGAGGTTTGAGCAGAAATCGAGATGGGGCCAACATGCGCTTGGGTGAAGTAGCCGAAGTTCACCCCGAACGCCAGCCCGCTATCTACCAATCTTTCCTGGAAACGGCTACCGGCGTTGCTGAGCATGAAGATCAGCAGATCGGCTGCATATGTAGCCTGCGGGTCCTCAACGACGCTCGGCCCCTGCCATTGCATGATGGTGGTGACCGTTTGCACGGGGAGCTCAACCACGACTGCCAGCGACGTGGCTAGCGGTGGTGGATCGGGAACTGGCTCTGCGAACGGGTCTGCGCCCCGAGGCCAGTCGCCGAAGACCTCCTGAGCTAATCGGAATCCCGTCTCGGGAGTCACGTCTCCTGCGAGTATAAGCGCCGAGTTATTGGGCACGTAGAACCGTTCCTGAATCGTTCGCATTTTTTCCTGCGTAGTGGTGTTAATGATCGTCCGGTCACCGATCACGTTCTTACGCGAGTAGTATTCAGGTGTCCACACTAATGTGCTTACGGCCCGGCCCAGATGGAACTGTGGGTTGGCTTCAGCACGATCGAACTCACCGAGGACAACCGGACGCTCGCGCTCCAACTCATCCTGAAGGAAAAGCGGAAAGCGAATTGCATCCTCCATGAACTGCATACCGGGCAGCAGGCTGTCTGTCCCCACAGTGATGTAGTAGTTGACTCTCTCTCCCGACGTGGTCCCGTTCCAGGCCGCTCCCAGTTGGCGCAGGCGCTGTAGGTAGCGCTCCTGGCTCGGGATGACGTGGTTAGCTTTGAAGAACATGTGCTCGTAGAGATGAGAGAGCCCGTCATATTCCGGCGTCTCGGTATATGCGCCGTTCTTGACGTCTAGCTCGATCGTTACCAGCGGCACGGCTTGGTTCTCGATGACGATCACCTCGAGCCCGTTATCCAGTATGTGGCTCGCAATCGACTCTTGTGCCGCTGCAGGCACGGCGAATCCCAACAGTAAAACAGAAGAAATCAAAGATCGCATACAGTCTCCTTTACCAGCCTTTGCGGCGGTGTTTCGGGGCCGCTCCAGTATCACCAGCTGCGAGGATGCTGTCAATTAGACGCGAAGTGGCGGACCACTGGGTCAATACCGGTGCTGGCACTAAAAGATCCAGCTGGGTTCTCTCGGTTCACGCTCCCCTTGCACCCAATCTGCAATAGGTAAAAATTGCTAAGGCCGTCGGGCTTCAATTTTGGGGAGGACAAACCATGTCTCAGCTTGCTGCCTTCAATCTAAAGGGTTGGATAGATGAACATCGAGATCTGCTGAAACCCCCCGTGGGGAACAAGATGGTTTGGCAGGACTCGGAGTTTCTCGTGATGATCGTGGGTGGTCCCAACCAACGGAAAGACTACCATGTGGAGGAAGGCGAGGAGTTCTTCTACCAGATAGAAGGGGACATCATTGTAAAGATCATAGAAGAGGGAAAGCCCCGAGACGTGCACATTCGAGAGGGAGACATATTTCTGCTCCCGGCAGGCATCCCCCACTCCCCTCAGCGCCCCGCCAACACGGTCGGTATGGTTGTGGAACGGAAACGGGAGACCGGCGAGCTCGATCACCTGCAGTGGTTCTGCGACGAATGCGGAGAGATGCTGTACGATTCGTCCTTTCAACTTGAAGACCTTGGCAAACAGCTCAAGCCGATTATCGAGGATTTTTACGCGAGCGAGGACCTACGCACCTGTAACAAGTGCGGTGCGGTGATGGAAGTGCCAGCTCCGGCCAAGTAGCTGGCCGCGGTGGGTAACGTTCTCCGAATCGACCTACACACACATATCCTTCCAGAAACGTGGCCGGATCTTCGTGAGAGGTACGGCTACGGTGGCTTTGTGAGCCTGAAACACCACGGCAACTGCAGGGCCACTATGATGATCGACGGCAAGGGATTCAGAGAGATCGGTGACAACTGCTGGTCGCCAAGCAGGCGGATCGCGGAGTGCGACGAAGCAGGTGTGGCGGTTCAGGTGCTCTCCACCGTTCCCGTCATGTTCAGCTATTGGGCGAAGGCCGCAGACGCCCTCGATCTAGCTAAGCTGCTGAACGATCACATAGCCGGCGTGGTTGATGAACACCCAACGCGCTTCATAGGACTTGGCACTTTGCCAATGCAGGCGCCGGATCTAGCGATCCAAGAACTGGAGAGATGCATGTCGCTGGGGTTGGCAGGGGTTCAGATCGGCACTCACGTCAACGACTGGAACCTCAACGAGCCGGCACTGTTCGAGGTGTTCGAAGCCGCATCCAAGCTGGGTGCGGCTGTTTTTGTTCACCCGTGGGATATGATGGGCAAAGACAGGATGCCCAAGTACTGGCTACCGTGGCTGGTTGGTATGCCAGCCGAGGTGAGCCTTGCTATATCGTCAATGATCTTTGGGGGAGTGTTCGAACGGCTACCGAAACTGAGAGTTTGCTATGCGCACGGCGGTGGTGCGTTTCCCGGGACGATCGGGCGGATCGTTCACGGCTTCGAGGTGCGTCCCGATCTGTGCGCCGTCGACAGCGACGTGAACCCGCGTGAGTACCTTGGCAGGTTCTACGTGGATTCCCTGGTGCACGATTCCTACGCGCTGCGATACCTGCTGAACTTGGTAGGTGAAGATCGAGTAGCGCTGGGATCTGATTATCCGTTCCCACTGGGCGAGGACCCGCCGGGCAAGGTGATGGACTCGATGCCGGATTTGGCGCAGGACATCCGGGACAAGATCGCATACATCAATCCACTGGAGTTCCTGAACGTCGACGCCGGGCGATTTAAGACCTAGCACGCTGCAATGACCGATCCGGCCTTCAGTGTGGAGCAATCAGCTGCGCGGACCCTGGACGCACACGACCCGCTGTCGTCCTACCGCTCCAAGTTCGCAATCCCAACGCGAAACGGGGAAGAGCTCGTTTACTTTGCGGGCGACTCGCTTGGCCTGATGCCCAAGTCGGTTCGTGGCGAGGTTGAGCGCGAGTTACGCGAGTGGGAAACTCGCGCTCTACATGCGCATTTTGAGGCTGAGCATCCGTGGTACTCATACCACGAGATATTTCGCGAGATGGGAGCACGCCTTGTGGGTGGCACGCCGCGTGAGGTCGTGATGATGAATGGCCTCACAGTGAACCTGAATCTCATGCTTGTCTCTTTCTACAGGCCGACGGCGGACAGATTCAGGATTCTCGTCGAGCCAAATTGCTTTCCCTCGGATCTCTACGCACTCCAATCACATGTCAGTTATCACGGCTTCGATCCCGCCGAGGCGATCGTCGAACTGACTTCGCACGAAGGCGGGGGGATTGTTCAGGGCTCGGACATCGACAACTATCTGATGAATCGCGGCGATGAAGTGGCTCTCGTGATGCTGTCGGGTGTGAACTACTTTAGCGGCCAGCTCTACCATATGGGGGAGATAACGAGGCTGGGCCACTCCGCCGGTTGCGTGGTTGGGTTCGATCTGGCCCACGCGGCCGGGAACGTGCCGCTAAAGCTGCACGACTGGGACGTGGATTTCGCAGTGTGGTGTTCGTACAAGTATCTCAACAGCGGGCCCGGCGCGGTGGCCGGATGTTTTGTGCACGAGCGGCACGGATCGAATGCGGATCTGCCACGTTTTGCGGGCTGGTGGGGTAACGAACCGGAAACGCGGTTTCAAATGGACAGGGTGCGAGAGTTCGTGCCGCGTGATGGGGCCGACGGCTGGCAGATAAGCAATCCGCCGATCCTGGCCATGGCCCCACTCAAGGCCTCCCTTGAAATCTTCGACGAGGTCGGTATGTCGGCACTGCGGGAAAAATCCCTGAGACTGACAGGCTATCTGGAGTACGTGATCAACCACCTTGCGGGCGACGCAGTCGAAATCGTTACCCCGTCGGATCCCGATCAGCGTGGGTGTCAGTTATCGTTGCGCGTGAAGCAGAACGCCGGGGAATTTTTCGACGCTCTGTCGTCGGGGGGTGTCGTAGCGGACGTCAGGGAGCCGGATATTGTTAGGGTTGCTCCAGTCCCGCTGTACAACTCGTTCACAGATGTGTGGAAGTTCGGCCAAGTGTTGCGGCAGGTTGTGGGGTAACGATGAGTTACGGAGAGGGTAGGGTAGCCGTGGTCGGAGCGGGACTGGCAGGTTCGCTCATGGCTGTCTATCTGGGACGCGCCGGTTATGCGGTGGATGTGTTCGAGAAGCGGCCCGATCCGCGCAGTTTGGGCCGGCAGGAAGGTCGGTCGATCAACCTCGCGATCTCCACGCGGGGACTTGCTGCGCTCGGTCGAGTGGGATTGGCAGATCGGGTCCTGGGGGAGGCGGTACAGATGAGGGGGAGGATGATGCACTCGTCCAGGGGCAAGCTCAGCTTCCAACCCTACGGTAGTAAGGATCAAGCGATCAATTCCGTTTCACGCGGCCGTCTCAATCTGATTCTGATTGAAGCAGCGGCCCTGTTTCCTAACGTCACATGTTACTTCGACAGCGCGCCCTCCGACTGCGACATTGATGCCGGAACGATCACGATAAAAGATGAGGCGGGTGGGTCTCGTACCGAGACATACGATGCGATCATCGCGGCGGATGGCGCTTACTCGGGGATCCGGCGAGAGATGTTGCGGCGGTTTGGTTTAAGCTTCCAACAGGATTACCTCGAGCACGGATACAAGGAGCTGACCATCTCGCCCACGGAGGACGGCGATCATCGGATGTTCAAGAACGCGCTGCACATCTGGCCGCGCGGTGGGTACATGATGATCGCGCTGCCGAACTTTGACGGGTCGTTCACTTGCACCCTGTTCTGGCCGCTTAAAGGTTTGAACAGCTTTGCAGCGATAACCACCGAAGCCGAAGTCGAGCCCTTCTTCACCGAACATTTTGCGGACGCGGTATCTCTGATGCCGACGCTAACCGCGGACTACATGTCCAATCCCACGAGCACGCTGGTAACGATCCGGTGTTGGCCGTGGCATATGGGCAAGGCGGTGCTGATGGGCGACGCGTGTCACGCGGTGGTTCCGTTTTACGGGCAGGGTGCCAACGCCGCGTTCGAGGATTGCGTCGTTCTCGACGACTGCATAAAAGAATGCAATGGAGATTGGGCTGAGGTTTTCAAAGAGTACGTGACGAGGCGCAAGCGTCATACGGATACGCTAGCCGACCTGGCTATCGGTAACTTCATTGAGATGCGGGATCGCGTGGCTTCTTCATCATTTCTGATCAAGAAGAAGGTGGAGAAGTTGCTGCTCGGCCTGGTGCCGGGATTCGTCCCCCTCTACTCCATGATAACCTTCAGCACAATTCCCTATGCTGACGCACTTGCAAAGAGTCGGCGCCAGAACAGAATTATTGGATGGACGATCTTAAGCGTAACCGTGTTCCTGGCGTTCATGTTTGCCGCCGCATTTATGCGGCAATCATGACGGAGGTGTCAACATGAGTCCCACATATCCCTCGTACCTAAAGCTCGACGAACTGCTGAACCTCCAGCAGCCTGTTTCCGATCCCGTTGAACACGATGAGATCCTGTTCATCGTTGTTCACCAGGTTTACGAGCTGTGGTTCAAGCTGCTGATCCACGAATTCGAGAAGGTGAACCGTGACTTTTCGAACGGCGAGCTATTCGCCGCGATCGCCACCTTCAAACGGTTGCGTACCGTCATGAAGACGCTTGTTGGGCAATTAGACGTTCTGGAGACAATGACGCCGATGTCGTTTTCTTCCTTCCGTGACAGGCTCGAATCCGGATCCGGCTTTCAGTCCACCCAGTTCCGCGAGCTGGAGTTCATGCTCGGCCATAAGCGTGAGGAGATGCTGGCGTACTACGA
>JAZFQE010000320.1:0-2631 GCA_036444955.1 Gemmatimonadales bacterium | reverse complement strand
GGGGACCTGCACTGCCACTGGGATACCCATGCGCTCTGACAGGAAGGCACCGAGGGCCTCGGCGTTAGGTACTATCTCTGACGCACGTTGCGAGGGAAGGAATCCCAGCACGAATGTATCCGGCTCGGATGTGGCATCGGCCCGGCCGCAGCCAGCCAGCGCACCCAGCAGGAGCGCGTAGCTCATTAGGGGGGGTGTGCTTCGAGGCATCTTGGCTATGGTGCTAGGTCGGGATTTGTTGAGTTTGATTCTCATTTTCATTCGTTAGCCCGCTGAACTAAAGCCCGACCCTGCCTCTGTGTCAAACGCCGGTTCCTTAGCACGAGTCCCAACCCGTTGAGTGTTCCGCAATCCGTTGCATACCACTATCCTTCGGCCTTTGATTCTCAGGGAAGTCCTGCATGGAAACTTTCGGCTGGTACTCGATCATCCCGCCAGTAGTTGCGATCGCACTCGCGATCTGGACGAAACAGGTTTATGCGTCGTTGGGCCTTTTCGTGTGGCTTGGTTGGACCATCATGAGCTCGTGGAACCCGCTGGACGGCCTCATCCAGTCGGTCGCGGTCATCGTCGCGGTGCTCGGCGATCCAGACAACGCGAGAGTGCTCATCTTCAGCGCTCTGATTGGTGCGATGATCACATTCACCCAGCGCTCCGGAGGAATGGAGGGGTTCGTCAAACGGGCCGAAGGGAGCAGGATGATCCGCTCTCGCCGTTCCGTCGGACTGTTCACGTGGATCGTGAGCATGTTCGTCTTTCTGGAATCGAACTTCGGTTTGCTCGTATCAGGGTCCATAGCACGTCCTCTGTTCGATCGCTATCGCATCTCTCGCGAAAAGCTGAGCTACATCATAGACGCAACCTGCTCGCCCAAGTGCATAATGATTCCACTGAATGCGTGGGGTGCCTACGTGGTTACCCTGCTAGCTGCCCAGCAGGTCGAGAATCCCGTGGCGCTGATGCTGGGCACTCTTCCCCTCAACTTCTATGCGATCCTGGCTCTGTTCTTGGCACTCACGGTCATTATCACCAACTGGGACATCGGACCGATGCGCAGTGCGGAGGCGCGCGTGAGAAACGAGGGAAAGGTGTTGCGCGACGGTGCACAGCCCATGATCTCGAGCGAGGTGACCGCGACGAAGCCTGAGCCCGGTATACCTCTGCGGATGATCAACATGATTGCGCCCATAGGCGCCATGGTTCTGACGGTGCCCGTCGTCCTTTATGTAACAGGTGAAGGAGATTTGACTGCGGGGTCGGGATCGAGTGCCGTGTTGTGGGGAGTGATTACCGGGTTGGTTGTCGGGGGAGTGCTCTACCGGGTGCAGGGGATCATGGGGCTAAAGGAGATAAGCGACAGCATCATCCAGGGAATCCAGGGGTTGATCCCGCTAGTCATCGTTCTCATGCTCGCCTTTGCCATCGGCACTACGACAACCGCGCTTGGCACTGGTCAGTTCGTGGCTCAGGCGGCGCAGGCGGCGCTCCATCCAGGACTGATTCCCGCTATCGTTTTTCTGCTGGCGTGTTTCATCGCGTTCTCTACAGGGACATCTTGGGGAACGTTCGCTATCATGATCCCGATCGCGGTGCCGATGTTTGAGTTGCTGGAACTGCATCCTGCGCTCACTGTAGCCGCAGCGCTGGGAGGGGGGATCTTTGGGGACCATTGCTCCCCCATCTCGGACACCACCATCGTGGCTTCAATGGCTTCGGCTACGGATCACATCGATCATGTGCGTACGCAACTCCCGTACGCGCTTTTGGCCGCGGGCGGGGCGGTAATCCTTTTCCTCATATTCGGGTTTGTACTCCAGCCGCTCTAACTGCACTCGCCCGATATCATGTTCTGTGGCACCGTACCTTGCCCCACAGGGTAGATTGTAAGCGGTGAAGGAGCTAAAGATCCGGGGCGCTGGGCGAACGACCGAAACAGAGAAGCGCGGTCGCCCCAGCAGAGCTGCGTGGGCTGAAGCCCGCGAACTAATATGGTTCCACCGGTATCGGCTGTCACTGGGACTCGGTCTCATGCTAATCAGTCGGCTGTCGGGCCTGGTCCTGCCCGCAACTTCCAAATTTCTCATCGATGAAGTGATCGGAAATCGACGCGCCGAGTTGCTCGGGACTCTGGCGCTCGCAGTGGGTATTGCAACCGTTGTTCAGGCGATCACCGCGTTCTCTCTTTCGCAGGTCTTGGGCGTAGCCGCACAACGCGCGATAACCGAGATGCGGAAGGTGGTGCAGTCGCACGTGTCGCGGCTTCCGATTGGTTACTTCGATTCTACGAAGACAGGTGTCCTGATATCGCGAATCATGACCGACGCCGAAGGAATCCGTAACCTCGTTGGTACAGGATTAGTACAACTGAGCGGTGGTCTCGTCACTGCAGTCATTGCCCTGAGCGTCCTGTTCTACCTGAATTGGCAGCTGACGTCCATCACGCTGGTAGTGCTCCTCGTCTTCGGCGGCGCGATGGCCTATGCGTTCACTTATCTCAGGCCGCTGTTTCGCGAGCGTGGCAAGATAAATGCGGATGTAACCGGGCGGTTGGGAGAGATGTTGGGTGGGATCAGAATCGTCAAAGCCTACACTGCGGAGCGCCGCGAGGAGTACGTGTTCGCGAAGGGAGCG
>JAZFQE010000319.1:0-3006 GCA_036444955.1 Gemmatimonadales bacterium | reverse complement strand
AGGTCAGAACAACCAGTACGACACACGTGTTGTTATCGAAATGCTCTATCCTCAGCTTGCCGCACGCTAATCGAGGATGAGTGGCGGATTCTGAGGCCTGCATGGCCAGAAAGATAGCCACTCGATCCAGGTAAACAACCGCGTTTTTGGGACACTAATAGGGAGTTTTGGGACATTTGAACGAGTTATCAGCCGCTTGACCTCCTGGGCTAGATACCGGCCTTTTGGAGACAATGTCACGACTGGGCCTCGATCCCCGCGCGGAACTCAACCCGATTGCAAGGGGGCGACATTACCCATAATGCGGTTTGTGGCTTTTAGGACTGCGAGGGCCGCGCTGCGCAGTGGCTGTTTTCCTATAATGCATGATCCCACGAGCTTTTGTTGCGTCCCACCCAATAGGCGGTAGGAGATCAACACAACGATGAGGGTGGTGTCAGACTCCTTGAGGATGCGCACTCCCTCCACGTCTAGCGTGATCTCATCACTTACCGATTTCTCCAGCGCGCGCGCTGTGGCGTCAACGGCACATTTGAGTCGTCCCGCTTCCGTGTCGTCGCCCTGAGCCGCGCCAACAAACTCATCACCCGTAGACCAAGCTACGACTACACGCGTTCGACAGCGGTTGTTAGGCAGTTGTTCAAGCTCGGACCCTCTGAACCCGATGCGATCGCTGACCTCACTCCCGGTCATCTGAACCTGTCCTCCGCTGGAAGAAATTTGGGTTTTCCCCGTAACCCGGCGTTCTCCGGCCCCACAGTTGTCCAAGCTGTCGCAAGAGAATCCAGTTCCTGACGGCGATGTCCAGCCTGGGTTTCGTAGCCTCGCTGAACGCGGGGTCGCTTCCCGGAGAGAATCTGGGCCACCGGCCTACTTGTTGGCAAATGTAGGAACGGCGCGGGGGTCGTCTACTGCGTTATTGGGACACCATAGGAATATTTGGGACAAACCAGCACAGGCGGCACTGGCTCAGGCGATCAGAGGCGATATTGCGGGGTTCCGCCACCCTCAGTTGAGCAGCTCTCGAACTCGTTCCGCGAATCGCTCAACATCGAACTGAGGATACGGTCTGCGGTATTGCCGCGCGTGTGCGTCCTCGAGGTAGAGTGCTCGCGGAGGCTCATCCGCCTCCCACGTTTGGTCTGGACCGTAGAGCATGAAGATTCCCGCACACGGTCCGGTAAGAGAAAGTTGCTCGGTGTAGGCGTCTGCCACCGTCGAATAGTCGTCCCAGTACTGCGTAGCTCGGGAATCAGTAACGAGGTTTGTCACTCTGCTCACGTGCCCCTCGCGGCCACCGTTCCTCGGTACCCACACTACATAGGCTGCCAGGTTCGGATCGTCGAACTCGGCTAAGACGTGTCGCTGCGTTTCGGAGGCCCCCCGAAGACAACCTCCTCAGGTGGGTGCCACCAGCATGAGGATGCGGATCTTCCCGACATCGGCGTTGAACGCCGACTTGAATGGCTCGGCCGCCCGGTCGAGAGTCACATAGCCCTCTCCCCCCGTCCTGCCCCCCGTTGATGCCTGGACTGCGGACGCTACAGGGCCCTGCGCGACGCGAACGACGTAGCCCAACATCACTGCACCGAAGGCGAGCGGAATCAGTGCCAGCCTGCTTCTCATAAGTAACTCCCGTGAGATCTCAATACAGCCAATACTTGTCCGCGACGAACTGAATTGCCACGGCTCCGGCCCAAACGATCGTCGAGCTCCACAGGATGATCCGGGCGATGCGGCCGGTCCGAGTGGGACAGCTCGCTCCTTGCGTTCTGCGGCCGTAGTAACTCCAAAATCCAACGCTCAAGAACACCGACGATGCCGCCAGCAGGTACCAACGGTACGGCTGTATTCCTGCTGCCCAGATTGCACCCTGGACCCCCAGAATCGTGATGGCCAGCGGACCGATACAGCAGATACTGGCCGCCGCACCAGTGACGGCTGCCGCCCCGCTTCCTACGAGTGATCCCGTCGGCAACAGGCCGAATCTCAGTGGCATCTGTTTGGTTACAGCTCCGGGTTCTTGCTTGACCCGCACGTCAAGGTCAATGGTGATGGATTAGGCCGACGAGTCGCGGTGCGTATAGCGCGAGCACCCAGATGATGGTTCCCGACCAGACTAAAGCTTGGCCCATCCACCTCGTTCCCATCTTGGCGTCGTCTTCGACTGATCCAGCCGAAGTGTGAACCACTAGAAACGCCAGAGCGAGCATTGCGAGCGAGACGATCAATAAGTACGGTCGATAAATCCAGATCACGGTGGCGATTCCCGCGCCCGCAACGCCGAAGAGGCCTGCAAAAACGTGGGATGCGCAGAGGCAGGCCGAGCCGACGGTAGCTGCCACTGTGCCGCCGCCTGCCGCGGCACCTACCCCCATGTGTCGGTGCCCCCGCACCAAGCTCTCCAGATGTAGAGGGATTGCGTTACAGGCTACGTCGATTGCCGTGCGGCACCAGAACAGGCCGAGCACTCCTCCCCGGGCAACCGTTCCCACATACCTTTCGCGAAAGAGAAGCGCCATCTCCTCGCCGTAGCTCTGTCTAAAGTCACTCGGATAGAGGAGCAGGATGATGCGGTAGAGCCGCTCGCAGAAACTCGGTAGGCTGACCACTCGCTCCGGACGCATATCAAGCTCCTTCCGGAATGAGTCGCTTGGTCTGAGCCGTGCGAACCTGGCTTGCCAGGCGGCGAGCGTTTTCGGCGGCTACCGATTTGCCTGCCGGGGTCAGCTGATAGAAGCGGCGCTTCCTGTGGTCCGGAGCCTCCTTCGCCTCCGGCACCTCCTCCACCAGCCCGTCTGCTACCATCCGGGCGATGGCCCTGTACAGCGAGCCCGGGTGGAGCGATACACGGCCCTCTGTCCGTTTCTCCACTTCCTGCATGATCGCGTAGCCATGTCGCCGACCGTCCATCAGCGCCAGCGCAATTTCGAAAGCCACGTTGGTCAAAGGCAGGAAAGATTCGACGTCGAATCCCTTACGCCTCGCCATAGTTCATTTCGGTCC
>JAZFQE010000318.1:0-2519 GCA_036444955.1 Gemmatimonadales bacterium | reverse complement strand
GCGTGACAAGGGTGCTTGTCACCGGCGGTGCGGGCTTCATCGGATCGCACGTTGCCGAGGCGTATCTCGCAGCGGGATACGAAGTCACGGTTATCGACGACCTCTCCAGTGGGAAGAAGAGAAACGTACCGGATGGAGCGGAGTTGGTAATCTGTGACATCTGCTCTGAGGAAGCACGGGCCGCTGTTGCATCGGGCAAGTTCTCTGTGCTAAACCATCACGCAGCCCAGACGGACGTCAGGGTGTCCGTTAGCGATCCGCAGCTGGACGCGCGCACCAATCTCATCGGCTTGCTCAATCTTCTGGAGGGTGCCCGGCACGGGGGCATCGAGAAGGTAGTATTCGCCTCTTCCGGAGGTGTCGTATATGGTGAGAGCGGTAGCCCTCCTTACAAGGAGGATGCAAGCAAGGTTCCTCTATCACCGTACGGAGTAAGCAAGCTCGCATCTGAGTACTATATATCGGCGTACAGCCACATGTATGATGTCCCCGCAGTCTCACTCAGATACACGAACGTATACGGCCCACGTCAGAATCCTCATGGCGAGGCGGGCGTGGTCGCGATTTTTGGAGAACGGATCGATCGAGGAGGGCCCATTACGATCTTCGGGGATGGCAAACAGACGAGGGACTACATATTCGTTGAGGATGTCGCGGCCGCCAACGTGGCTGCGTCGGAATGGAGTGCCGTCGGGGCGGAGACAGTTGACGATGCAGCATTCAACATCGGTACGGGAATAGAAACATCGGTTAACGAATTGGCTGCTATCATGGTCGAGATTGCGGGCGTCGATGTCCCCATTCGGCGTGTCCCCGCCCGGACAGGAGAACTACAGAGAAATGCCGTCGCCAATGGTAGGGCTGCGCGCGAGCTTGGCTGGTCGCCCAGGGTGAAGCTGGAGATGGGCATCCAGCAAACTTATTCGTGGGTAATCGAGACAGCACGATGATCTTTCAAGTCGGCGGTGCTATACCCACAACGCCATGGGAATTAGTCACCACTTCAAGCGTCGCCACCAAATTAGTGCTGCTGGTGCTAGCTGCCTTTTCGTTGATCAGTTGGTTCTTGATCCTGCTCAAATGGTGGCAATTTCGGGGCATCCGACGTCAGGCGATCCGCTTTTTCGATTCCGTTGAGCGAACTGGGAGCTTGCAAGACGCCTATCATGCGATCATGAAGCTCCCTCCGTCGCCGTATGGGAGGTTGATGCGGGAGGGTGTAAACTTCTTCTCGGAGCTGCGGCCGGGCGCCCTTAAGGAACAGGGGCCGGCTGGCGGTGAGGTCTTGAGCAGCACGCAACTAGAAGTGCTGCGGATGGTGTTGGCCAAGGAGGTGGCTGCGGAACGGGATGTGATGGCAAAGTTTATTGCTTGGTTGGCCACAATCGGATCGGTTAGCCCCCTCCTAGGATTGCTTGGTACTGTATTGGGTGTCATGGATGCGTTCCTCGGAATCGCTGCTGGAGGATCGGGAAATATTTCGGCTGTCGCTCCAGGAATTGCCGAGGCGCTCGTCACTACTGTGACAGGATTGGCAGTAGCCATCCCCGCGGTTATCGCATATAACCTTTTCATTAGCAGGCTGCGGCTGTTCACCGGCGAACTCGAGGGCTTTGCATACGAAATCGTTGGAACGATGGCGCGGGAAGGCAGACTCTAGATGTCAGCGGAGCAGGTTTCTGAGAGAGAAGATCTGCCTTTGATGGCCGATATTAACGTCACGTCCCTCGTCGATGTCGCGTTTGTCCTCCTCATAATCTTCATGATCACGGCACCCATCATGCAGGGGGGGGTGGATGTGCAGTTGCCTCGGGCCGAAGCGCGACCGCTCCAGCCGCGCGAGGGACTCGTAGTGTCCATTAATCGCGATGGCGAGATCTTTATCGACGATGATGCTCTGACGTACGATGAATTCCGGATCACATTTCAGGCTGTCGTCGCAGCGCGCGAACCGACCGGTCTGTATCTCAGAGCTGATAGTCGCGTGAACTACGGCAACGTGGTGCGTGTACTAGCCGTTATGAGAACCGCGGGCGTTGCCAACGTTGGTCTCGTGGCCGAATCGGAGCTTCTAGAACGCTGATGCGACCTCGTATCACGCAGCGACGCCGAAGGAGTGGTGGAGACGGAAGCGGGGTCGCCTTTGCCGGTACGCTGTTGCTCCATGTCGTGGCAGGCTCTGGAGTTTTCTTGGCTCCCCGGCCAACGATGGTCGATTTCCCACTCGTATATCAGGTGGACTTGGTGGCAGCTCCGCGTCTGCGACCGGAGCGGAGACCCGAGGCTGTCCGGAGACCGGCTGAATCCGCGGTCCCGATTAGTCGTCGCTCGCCACGCCGCACTTCAGTTGCTGACGAAACTCCGCCCCCAGTTGCCGCGAGGCAGCGGGAGCTCCCCGTGCAAACGACGACTGATGTCGTCGCCCGGGACGAGCCGTCGACTGGGCGAGATGTGGCGACGGTAAGGACGAGCGGCGTGAGTTTTCCATATCCGGCTTACCTGAACAATATCGTGGCTCA
>JAZFQE010000317.1:0-5386 GCA_036444955.1 Gemmatimonadales bacterium | reverse complement strand
TCGGCCTCATCGTCGACAACGCGATAGTCGTGCTCGAAAACGTCTATCGTAGGCGTAACCGCGGTGAGGCTGCCGAGATAGCCGCGGAAAAGGGGGCGCGGGAAGTGCTGCTGCCGATCCTCGCATCAACGCTCACCACGCTGATCGTGTTCATTCCTTTCGTTTACATGCAGGGCGAACTGCGCATCTACTACATCCCGCTCGCAATCGTCGTCGGTATCAGTCTGCTGGCCAGCCTTGCAGTTGCTTTCAGCTTCATACCGGCCCTCGCGTCGCGGGTGCTGGCCAGACCAGTTAGGAGGCAGGTCACAGCTCCGAACAGTGCTGGCTCACCTGAGAGGCGGTTCATCTATGTGAGGGTCTACTCCGCTCTGGTCGGGTTTAGCGTGCGGCATCCTTGGGTCACTGTGGCGCTTGCGGTTGGAATGTTTTACGGGTCTTGGAGGTTGTTCGACGACTACGTGAACCGCGGTGTGTTGTGGGGGCCATGGTTTGGCAACGACAGCTACATTGCCATTCAGATAACGCAGCCGCGCGGCGCCGAGTTGGAGAGCACGGATCAGCTGATCAGGCATTTCGAGGAGCGCATCGCGACCATGCCTGAAGTCGAGCGGTTCACGACGCAGGTACGCGATCAGTTCGCATATATACGTGTCACTTTCCCCGACTCGCTCGAAAACACCGGTATCCCCGAAGCGATCAAGGAACAACTGCTGGCGTATAGTTTCCAGTTTGGAGGTCCCGAGGTTCGTGTCTACGGCTACGGCCCGTCGTTCTATGGCGGCGGTGGCGCTCCGCCCAACTACAGGCTTCAAGTTCTTGGCTACAACTACCTGACGGTACGTGAGATAGCACTCGACTTGAAGCAGCGGTTGGAGAGATTCAGCCGCGTTAGAGACGTAAACATCAACGCGGGCGGGCAGTGGTGGCGCAGCGAAAGGATGACCGAGTACGTCGTAGAGCTGGATCGGCCACGATTAGGGATGCATCAGCTCACCGCGCGCGACGTTGTAGATCAAGTGCAGGTCTCTGTTATGGGCCGGTCGGGGAGCACGACACTGCGTATCAATGGTGATGAAATCTTATTCGACGTGAAATTCGGAGGGTTTCGGTCTCTCGACGTGCTCGAGCTTCAGGAGCTATTGCTCGTGGGTGAGGGAGACGCAGCTGAAGGCGTGCGTCTGGGCGACATCGCTACAGTTACGCCTCGGGAAGTCCTGAACCAAATCGATAGAGAAAATCAGCAGTATGAACGAGCCATACGCTACGAATTTCGCGGACCAAGGAAACTGGGCGACAGGGTGCGAGACGCTGTTGTTGACGCTACAGAATTGCCAGATGGCTACAAGATCATATCGAGCCAGGAGTGGAGTTGGTCCGCGGACCAGGAGGAGCAGATCTACGCTGTCCTCGCCGTATCAATAGCTCTAATTTTCATGGTCACGGCGGCGTTGTTCGAGTCAGTAAGACTTCCGTTCACTGTGCTGCTAACTGTGCCGATGGCCCTTATCGGCGTGTTTCTCATGTTCTTCTACACGGGGGCGAGCTTTACCCGAGAGGCTTACATAGGCGTGATCATGATGGGAGGAGTGGTTGTCAACAACGCGATTCTGTTGGTTGATCACATAAACCAGCTTCGGTTCACTCAGGGGAAGCCGCTGACTGCAGCGGTCGTGGAGGGCACGCTGGAGAGGGTTCGTCCCATTCTCATGACCGGAGCCACCACGATATTCGGCTTACTGCCGCTCGTGATGTTCAGCGAAACGAGTGACGCGAATATTTGGAACGCTTTAGCATATGCTCTGATCGGAGGACTTGCGAGTTCCACGTTGCTCGTGCTGACGGTAACGCCGGCCGTTTATCTTCTGTTTGAGTCGGGAGCTGAGCGGCGGCGGATGCGGACCGGACGGGCCGCTGGCCTTGCTCCCGCGTAGGCCGTCGACGCAGCGTGAAACGACCTGCCAGTCCGCGAGTATGTAGTAACGTGCCGGTACTGAGCCCGACGGAACGGGCACTAACAGGTTCGCTAATCGGAAGTTCTTGGAGTCCCACTCCGCTCTCAGGTTCCCTAGCTTAACCCATTATCTAGCAATGAATTACAGAGCCTCCGAGCGTTGATTTTCGGGCGGGTTCCGGGTATATTTGTGAGACCACCTTCGGGGGTCGTCAGCGACCCCCTTTTTTTGTTTTAGACGGGACCCATGCTTATGACCGCACCCAACCAGCGAGAGAGAGTGCTACCCCGACTGATCGTCGATGAGATGAAGGAATCGTTCATCGATTACTCGATGAGTGTGATAGTACAGCGGGCTCTGCCCGACGTGCGTGACGGTCTGAAGCCGGTTCATCGTCGAATCCTCTATGCAATGAACGAACTTGGTCTCGGGCCCGCTCGGCCTTACAAAAAGTCGGCGACGGTGGTTGGCGATGTACTCGGCAAGTACCACCCGCACGGGGACTCAGCCGTCTACGATTCGCTGGTTCGAATGGTACAGGTCTTTTCGCTGCGGTATCCGTTGGTGGACGGTCAGGGAAACTTCGGATCGGTAGACGGAGATAATGCGGCAGCCTACCGGTACACTGAGGCCCGTCTCACGCGGTTGGCGGTCGAGATGCTCGAAGACATCGAGAAGAACACCGTCAGCTATGTGCCTAATTTCGACGATCGCCTCGAGGAGCCGACGGTGTTGCCTTCCAAGCTTCCCAACCTCCTCGTCAACGGTTCGTCGGGTATCGCAGTGGGTATGGCTACCAACATACCGCCTCACAACCTGAACGAGGTTGCCGCCGCTGTTGTTCACCTAGTCGACAACCCCAGCTGCGACATCGCTGAGCTCCGCCTGCACGTCAAGGGACCCGATTTCCCCACGGGCGCCTTCATATACGGGCACCAGGGCATTGCAGACTGCTACAGTGAGGGCCGCGGGCGGATTCTGGTCCGGGCGCGCGTCCAAATCGAGGAGAAAGAGTCATCCGGCAAGTCGCAGATTGTCATTACTGAGATCCCGTTCCAGGTCAATAAAGCGAGACTCATTGAACAGATAGCGCAGCTCGTGCGGGCTAAGAAGATCACCGACATCGCCGACCTGCGTGACGAGTCGGATCGCGATGGCATGCGTGTGGTGATCGAGCTGAAGCGCGACGCAAATGCGGAAGTCGTGGTGAATCAGCTCTACAAGCACACTCAAATGCAGGTCACGTTTGGAGCGATAATGCTGGCCCTGTTCGACGGTGCGCCCAAGGTGATGAACCTCAAGGAGATTCTGCAGCACTTCGTCGACCACAGGCATGGTGTCATCACACGGCGCACCCAGTTCGATCTGGATCAGGCTCAGACTAGGGAGCACATCTTCGAAGGCCTCAAAGTCGCGGTCGACAACATTGATGAAGTCATTGAGATGATCCGCAAGTCAGACGATTCACAGACTGCAGCAAAAGTCCTCGCGGAGAGATTTGAGCTCTCCGAGAAGCAGACCGAAGCCATACTCAACATGCGGCTGGCGAAACTCACTACTCTGGAAATTGACAATCTCGAGGAGGAGCTCGGGAAGGTCCGCAAACTCATCAAGGAGTTGAAGAGTATTCTCGCATCGAAACCACAGCGTATGGCAATCCTGAAGTCCGAGATGGAGAAGTTGGCGGAGGAGTTTGGCGACGAGCGCCGAACTGAGATAGTGGTGGATCAGGGCGATTTCTCGATCGAGGACCTCATTGCCGAGGAAGACATGGTGCTAACTGTATCGCGCAGCGGTTACATCAAACGCATACCTGTCACAACGTATCGGCAGCAGCGCAGGGGCGGCCGCGGCCTGAATGGTATGGGCACCAAAGAAGACGATTGGGTGGAGCACCTTTTCGTGGCTTCGACTCACGACTACGTGCTGTTCTTCACGCAGACGGGGCATGTTTACTGGCTCAAGGTCTACGACGTGCCTCAGGGTGGTCGCGCCGCGCGCGGGAAACCGATAGTCAACCTGATCCATGTCAAAGCTGGCGAACGGATAGCAGCGTTTGTGCCAGTGCGGGAGTTCGGCGACGATAAGCATCTGATGTTTGCCACGCGCAACGGGATCGTGAAGAAGACCGTGCTCACGGCGTACGGGAGGCCGCGGTCGAGCGGGATCAACGCCATTAATATAGAGCCCGGCGATGAACTGATTGACGTTCAGATCACGGACGGCGCCAATGACGTTGTGCTTGCCACGAGTGCGGGGATGAGCATACGGTTCAGTGAGAAGGACGTGCGATGCATGGGCCGCCCGGCTGGCGGAGTTCGCGGCATCCAGATCGAAGATACGGACGAGCTCATCGGGATGGTGGTTGTAAGACGCGATGCGACGTTGCTCGTTGTTAGCGAGCGCGGTATGGGCAAGCGGTCGGAGTTGAGCGATTACAGGATCCAGAGGCGAGGGGGAAAAGGGATAATCACTCTCAGGCGCACCGATAAGACTGGCTCGATAGTTGCCCTGAAAGAGGTGCTGGCGGATGATGAGCTCATGATGGTCACCCGCAAGGGTGTGATCATTCGCGTCCCTGCCGACGGAATAAGGGTGATCGGCCGAAACACACAGGGTGTGAAGCTGATGAACCTAGGAGCGGGCGATACAGTTATGGACGTCGCGAGAGTGGTCAGGGAAGACGAGGAGCCAGAAGCAGCGACCGCTGAAATAGCCGGAGCTTCCGCGGAGTGACTCTGGACCTTCTTGTGGCTGCGGGTGGGACCCCCAATCCTGAGCCCTCACGGGAGGTAAGTCGGGCAGCCTAGTCTCGTTGGACGATGTTCGCGCGGCCGCGCGTCGGTTGGAGGGCGTCGCTGTCCGGACAGCGTTAATGGAATCGGAGGCGCTCAGCGACGTTGCCGGAGTGCCGATCTTCCTGAAACTCGAGAGCGAGCAGCCGACTGGAGCATTTAAGCTCAGGGGAGCCTGGAATTACCTTGGTTGCATCCCTGAGCAGCGCCTGCAGACGGGAATCATCACGTACTCCAGCGGCAACCACGGTCAGGCGGTGGCGTTTGCAGCCGGTAAGAAGGGTGTCACAGCGGTTATCGTAATGCCGGAAACGGCACCCCGATGGAAAGTGGCTGGTGTACGGCGCTGGGGAGGTGAGGTGGTTTTTGCCGGTGTGACATCCGCGGCCCGTGAGGCGAAGGCCCGGGAGATGGCTGCCGAGCTGGGGCTCGAGGTCATTCCGCCATACAACCACGCGGATATAATCGCGGGCCAGGGAACTGTCGGGCTGGAGATCGTCCATCAGTTAGGCGAGGTACAGCACGTGGTTGTGCCGGTGGGTGGTGGGGGTTTGATAGCAGGTGTGACCGTGGCGGTTTCCGCACTGAAGCGCGCAGCCGACATTGTTGGCGTAGAGCCTGATGGAGCGCCGTCCT
>JAZFQE010000316.1:0-3722 GCA_036444955.1 Gemmatimonadales bacterium | reverse complement strand
CCGAACTCGGTGCCGTAATGTTGCACGAAGCCGCGGAACCCATCCGCCCGATCCAGGAACTCGTGTCCGAATCCGGGAGTCCAATCGCCGAAGCGGGGTAACGCATCACTGATTGTTGTCAGGTTGTCTGCCCTAGCATCGCCTCCCCG
Source organism: Gemmatimonadales bacterium (assembly GCA_036444955.1). Lineage (GTDB taxonomy): Bacteria > Gemmatimonadota > Gemmatimonadetes > Gemmatimonadales > GWC2-71-9 > B16T1B5. The sequence goes on along the minus strand of JAZFQE010000316.1, from coordinate 3,573 downwards.
TACAAGCATGGCGAACGTGTTATTGAACCCCAAGGGTTTGCCCCATTCGAGATTCCACATAGCGGCGTAGGCACTGTCAACCACTGCGCGCACAATCTGCACGTCGCTCTCGCGATCCATCTTTAGAACCGCGGTGTACGCTGTGCCTGTGTACTCCACATAAACATCTAGCTGCCCCGAGGTGATGGCTTCGTGACACACGAATGTGCCACCGAGGTTGAGCTTCCTCTCCACGACAATTCCCAGTCGCTCAGCTCCCTGTGCAATGATCTCGCCGAGTATGATGGATTCCGTGAAGTTCTTGGATCCAACGACGAGTCTGTCACCGCCTCGTCCGCAACCGGCCAGCGTGAGTAGCGAGATGAGCAAGACACCGGATGCAAAGCCGCTCCTCACGCGCGGCCCCTCCCCCTCCAGTCGAGCCTCTTCTCCACCAGGTGCAACGCGCCATCCGCCGTCAGCGCCATTAGAGCTGCGGGTATCGCACCGGCGAGGATCACCGTGTTGTCAACCATTGAAACGCCGCGAAAGATGAAATCGCCGAGCCCGCCTGCACCGATCAGAGCCGCTATCGTGGCCACGCCGACGCCGATCACCGTCGCGATGCGGATTCCGGCAACCATTATTGGGAGCGCCAGCGGTAACTCCACCAGCCAGAGCAATTGGGAACTAGTCATTCCCATTCCTACAGCCGCATCTTTGACCGCTGGATCCACCCCGGTGATACCTGTATAGGTATTTCGCACTATCGGGAGGAGTCCGTAAACGATAAGCGCCACGATCGCCGTGCGTGCACCGATCCCACCGATAAACGGTAGCGGAATCAAGAATCCAAACAGCGCGAGGCTCGGGATGGTTTGCAAGACATTGGCCAAGCCCAGAATGGGTCCGCGCAACGTCTTCCATTTGACTACAGCTATACCCATCGGAACGCCGATCGCGGTCGCTATACCAGACGAGACCGCAACCAGAACGAAATGCTGTCGCGTCTTGAACAGCACCTCGCCGAAGTTCGATGTGAAAAACTCTACGAGGTCCACGAGTCACCCAGCATCGCCTGCACAGCAGGCACGTCGGACGTTGAAAATTCTTGCGGTGATCCTGTAAAACGCACACGACCAGCCTCCAACACGATGACTCGATCACCGAGCAGCAGTGCTTCCCGCACATCGTGCGTTACAAACACCACCGTCTTGTCGAGACGGTGCGCCAGTTCCTTGAACTCGCGTTGCAGCGCTCTCCTCGTGGCGGGATCCAGCGCTCCGAAAGGTTCGTCGCACAACAGCAGGGGCGGATCAGCGGCAAGCGCACGAGCAACACCGACCCGCTGTCTCTGACCGCCGGAAAGTTGGTGTGGGTATCTGTCACCAAAGTCGCCTGGCGAGAGACCGACCAACTCCAACATCTCCTTCACGCGGCGCGCGATCTCTGCGGGGGTCCACCCTTTCAGCTTGGGGACAAGTCCGACGTTCTTATTTACGGTGAGGTGCGGCAGGAGCCCACTCTCCTGGATCACGTAGCCGATGTTCCGACGCAGCTGCACTCCGTCCCACGCGGACGTCTGTCGGCCGTTTACAGAGACCGTTCCTTCCGTCGGATGAATAAGTCCGTTGATCAGGCGCAGCGTAGTGGTCTTTCCCGATCCACTCTCGCCCAGAAAAACAACAGTCTCTCCCCGGGAAACCGCGAAATCGAGCGGTCCGACTAACAATCTCCCGTTTATTGAATATGAGGCGCCCGCAAAGGTGACTACAGGTTCGACTCCTGCGAGGTTTTCTTCAGACACCGACCACTACACCCACCACTTCACGTGACCTGGCCCGGTTGTCGAGATTGATCACGACAATCTGCTGCCACGTGCCGAGGGCTATGGCACCGCCGACGATTGGAATGGAGATGCTCGTTTTGAGCAGAGCCGAACGAACATGTGAGAAGCCGTTCCCGTCACCCCAACGAGCATTGTGGTCGTAGTGCGCGTCGGTGGGCGCGATCCGATCGAGTGCCATCCGGAGATCGTTGAGTACACCGGATTCGTATTCAATAGTAGTGATCGCACCGGTGGAGCCGACCAGGCCGACGGTCACGAACCCAGTCTTGACTCCCGAGTCGGTCACAAGGTCCGTGACCTCGGGCGTAATGTCAGCGTGGCCGAATTCCACCTTCAACTGAAACGACCACCGTCGCTCGGCGGCACTGAGGCGAGTGTCCGGCTGGCTCATAGTGGAGTTAGGGCTTCTCGGTGCGGGTTACTTCTTGGCGAGCATCGGACCCAAGGGCCTGCCGCCAAAGAGATGCATGTGCAGGTGGTACACTTCCTGTCCACCATGATCCCGGCAGTTGACCAGGAGTCGGTATCCGCTCTCTGCAACGCCCTCATCCCTCGCGATCTGCGTCGCTACCACGAACATGTGTCCGAGCAGCGGCTCATCTTCGGGCGTAACATCATCTGCCGTAGGGATCAGATTGTTCGGGACTATCAGGATGTGGGTTGGCGCCAGGGGGTTTATGTCGCGGAACGCTGTTACTTGATCGTCTTGATAGACGATGTCCGCCGGCATCTCTTTGCGAACGATCTTACTGAAGATGGTCTCTTCCGGCATCAGGTTGTACCTCTCGGCTGTAGGAATTCGCTAAAGCGCATGCTCGGCGCTCGCCCGTCTCACCCCAAAGGGTGAATAGAGAGTCTTTTAAGACCAGACTTTAGCGGACAACCGACTCCCAACCGGCACGCTGATCGCTCACCCAGGAATATCCACCGGAGTGGTGTGAGCGGAACAATCGACAAACTGCGCAAGTCTTTCCGGATTGAACCCGACAATGAAGTCGTTACCGTGAGCGATGGTTGGAACGCCGGCACCGCCGGAAAGTTCCCGCCACTCGCGCAGCAAGTTCACATCCTTCGTGATGTCCAGCTCTTCAAAACCGCACCCATGCTCTCTAAGCCAATCCTTGGCCTGTTTGCAGTAGGGTCACGTTGGTGTCGTGTAAACTCTTATCTTAGCCATCGGCGTCCTCCCGGCTTAAGAATAGGGAAAATGCTAGCGTGGTGCCAGGGGGTGATCGATGGAAACTCCATCACCGATCACGCCACGATTAACGCATTACTTGACGGCCTTTGTTACCCAGATAGATTAGCCGGACGCTAGGTCAATCATGTTTTAGGAGGGGAGCACTACTATGCGTTATTCCTGTAACCTGGCGGCCGTCACGATGATTCTTGCGTTGTCGCTGGCGTCCGCCCAAATAGCCATGGCTCAAGAAGGTGGCGAGATGCCGTCGGTCATCACTGCCGCTGGAACGGAAGCCGAATACGTACCCGTGCCAGGATTTCCTAAGGGAGCTGATTTCAGCATAATAAACAGTGATCCGGCTACGGGCGCTTTCGAGATGTTCTTCCGGCTGCAGCCGGGAGTGACCGTACCGATGCACTTCCATACCTCAGCAGAACGTGCTGTCGGTGTCCAGGGAACCCTCACGTTGGCGTACGAGGATGGCTCAACCATGGACATAACACCGGGTAGCTACATGTTCGTTCCCTGGCAAATGCCGCACGCAGCGTCTTGCCCTGAGGGA
>JAZFQE010000315.1:0-2264 GCA_036444955.1 Gemmatimonadales bacterium | reverse complement strand
GGCGTTCACTCAACGCTTGGGGAGACAAAGTGCTACCGCTCAGGGTATTCACTACCGCGTCCACTTGGACTGACACCTGTCGGCCCTTACGCTCTGGATTGCCCACGGGTAGGGTCAGGATGTCGGGTCTACTCGAACCGATTCCCACGCAGCCGGGCGAGAGAAGGGTCCCGGTCGCAATCAAGAGAGCGGCAACGATTTTCTCAATCATTTGGCGTCCGTTCAATATGCGGGATGTCTGCTTTCGGCCACAAGCGGACATTCAGCGCCATAGACTATCGATTCGTTAGGCGGCCGAAAACTGCGCGATTCCTGAAAGCCACTCCATCAGACCTCGACGGCGCATGAAGCGTGCTCCGAGCCACTTTTGGTAGAGTGGCGCCTCAGTCTACTGCGAAGCAGTAGAACAAGCCGTCTCCGCCCGTGCTGCGCAGATCCGCCGGACTGCACCCTGCACTCGCGTGCGCTGAGTTCCACGGCGATCCTGGAACCCCACGGGCTCTCCGATCACTGTGACCGACCCAGGGACTGCCCTCTCCGCTGCTCGTCCAATTCTGACAAGTACGATTATCACCAGCTGAATAGGCCATCCCATCCAACTGGGAACCGGTCAACATATCGTGTCGTGACGGTGGCTCGCCCGTCTCGGTGAGCGCGGTTTCTTCGCTGATATTGGCGCTATCGCTGTGAAGATCCTCTACGCTTTCGGCAATCAGAATCCCCTGGACGTTGTTCCAAGGCCCCTGGCCAATCCGGTCCCGTGCATTGATCGCCGGCTCACCGTCGGCTTCGCTGGCGCTCAAGTACGCCCGCCAAGTATCGTCTCCAGCCCCTGCAGCTTCCGCCAGAGATTGACAGTGAGCGTCTGCACCGGCGAGACCTCCCAAATCGGCTCCATCACCTGGACCGGCACTAGTCACAAAGAAACTCATGTTCTCGGCCGCCCCTTGGGCGGCTGCGGATAGAGGTTGCAAGCACATACCGATGAGAATGAACGATGCGAGTGTTGTCAGGCTTTTCTTCATCTTAAGGCTTCCTTCAGTTTTATCATTGTCAGTGCGCGCAGTCCGTCAGGTTGCGCGTCTGGAAAGGCAATAAGTGCCGACTTAATCGGCTCGCACTAATTCTCGTTCGTGCCGCGAATGTTGGAACCAGTTCCTCGTGAGAAATACGTGCCGTTGACTTCCATACCCATGAATTCTGCCGTGCGTTGGGAGTCATCGCGTGGAGGATGGGCGATTATCTTTACCCGATTTCCGACCTTGAGAATCTGCGGCGAGATCCCGGCTGCCACCATGGAGGCAGCCCCGGAGCCCTCAAAACCCCAGCTCTCCGTCTTTCCGTCGGGAGTCGGCACGTCGAGGGTGACCCACATGTGAGGATTTCGCCACTCGACCTTGGTGACCACCCCTTCAACGGAAATAAACGTGTCTACATCGAACATCGCACGCGAATGATGGGCCGACAGCGGCGGCGCCATCGACACGAATCCAAGGAGCATCATTAGGATGCCTTTTGTCTTCCACTCCATACATGCCTCCCTCAGAACTACGACTCGCTACCGGAGCGCTGAACTCGCTAACCGATGCGCGAGAGATAGGTCGCCGGACCATCCTCCGGCCGGCAAAAGAACTCTTCGATTCTAGCGACGGATTGACGCTTGAACGTGACCGTCGGGGTTTCCCAAGCTGACGTCAGCATTACTGGATCTTCTACCCTCGCCTGATATTCGAGCGTGTCGGCATCGATGCGACGCCACCGCTCGACGACGTGCATCGCGTCAGAGCTCAACCATATGCCCGTGCTGACGTTCGTCGGCCTATCCTGGGGGCTCGCCAGCCATCCTTCACCGTTGAAGGAAGTCACGTCGACCACCAGTGTGTCGCCTTCCCACCGCGCCGTCGAGTCGCCCATGTACGTGGGATACAAATACTGCTCCGCGGTGTGCGGCCTTCCGGTCGTCGGAATGATCCGGAAGACCGGGTACGCCTCCGTGAAAACGAACGCGAATCCGGGACTCTGAATAATCTGGACCGGGTGCCCCAACATCGCGGCGCGCGGAAAAGCGGGAGGAGCGCAACGCATGGTTGGGTCATCCTCCGCCGAGAGTTCCGTCATCCGTGCACGCGCCTCGGGTGTGTACAGTCCCTCGAGCGTCGCCAGATCGAACGTATCGCGTCCGGAACCAGCGCCAAGGGGCGCTCCCCTCCAGACACCAGCCAGGTTCGGTGCTCCCCATCCCGTCCGTGCCGTAAACGAACCGG
>JAZFQE010000314.1:0-6900 GCA_036444955.1 Gemmatimonadales bacterium | reverse complement strand
AACGCGACGAGATCATAGGTAGTCGCGTGCGGGTCAAGGTGGTGAAGAACAAGGTTGCGGCCCCGTTCAAGCAGGCGGAGTTCGACATCATGTTCGCGGGGGGCATAAGCCACGTAGGTCTCTTGGTAGATATCGGGGTCGAGGCGAGAATCATCGAGAGAAGCGGCGCTTGGTACTCGTACGGGAAGGAACGTATCGGACAGGGTCGCGAGAACGCCAAACTTTACCTGAAAGACCACGCCGAACTTGGCGCCGAGATTGACGCGAAGGTCCGAAAACACCTCGGTATCGGACCTACGGTCGAGGAAGTCGAGAAAGTCGAGAAAGTCGGGGAGGAGGTGGCCACGTAGGCCGTAATTGGTTGTAACGGCTTTACGGGCCAACGCGCGGGCTCCGGGCAACGTCATCATTGAGTTGGACGGATCCCGCTTTGCGTCGCTGCCCCGCGACGTGATTGCGGCCCTGCACCTCGAAGTGGGGGAAGAGCTCGATGTTGCAAAGCATCGGCGATTATCTCACCTCGCTGATGCGGAGGCCGCTTACAACAGGGCCGTGCGCATGCTCACGGCGCGACCCAGAGCCATAAACGATCTTCTCCGGCGCCTGAGAGCAAAGGGGCATAATCCATCGGCGGCGTCCGAGGCCGTGGGCCGGCTCGAAGCAGCCGGCCTGCTCGACGACGGAGTGTTTGCTCAGCACTTCACCAGAGCCAGGTCGGCCAGGGACCATGGCCGGGCCAGAATTCTGTCTGACCTTCTCTCGCAGGGCGTAGAGCGCCTGCTGGCGGAGCAGGCGATCGACAAAGTGTTGGCGGACGAGGGCGTTGATCCTCTGGATCAGGTGCGAAAGCTAGCTGAAAAAAGGGCGATCCAGCTTCGTCATCTCGCGCCGGGCACGAAAAAGAGGCGGATTCTTGGGTACCTGGAAAGGCGGGGGTTTGTCGGGTGGGAGGTAAGGGGGGTGGTGGAGGAAGTGGTTGGGGGAGCGGGGAGTGATGCGTGAAGCGCGTTGAGTCTGACGTGGGAGCGCCGAATTCTGGCTGATCTTCTGAGGCAGGGGGTTGATGGGCTGGTTGCGGAGAAGGGGATCGACCGTGCCTTGGAAGAAGAACCGGTCGACGGGGCTGAGTTGATTAGGTAGCTGGTGCGCAAACGCCTCCGAGCGTTGGAAGGCGTTAGTGTGATGGTGAAGCGACGCAGGCTGTTGGGTTTTCGTCCACGGAGAGGATTCCAGGAAGGTCATATCCTTACCGTTGTGAACGACGAGATCGCTAACGTATCGGATACGAATGGATGACGAAGTTCGACGAGATAGGCGACTACGATTCGGAGATACCGCCACACGTACACCGATACTACCTCGCCAAAAAGATGAGCGTGATGGTTGGCGCTATCCGTTCGCGGTTGGGCGAGCGATCGTTGCGCGTCGCGGACCTTGGGTGCGGTACCGGGGATTACGTTGCGGCACTAAGTGACTCCCTCGGCGGGTCGTTTGTTGTTGGAGTAGACTTCTCCCGCCGGCAGTTAGAACACGCCAGGCGGAAATACCCCGGGGCGGCGCTGAGTGTGGCGGATATGAGCGCTGTTCCGTTCAGGGATGGCTCGTTCGATGTGGTGTGTGCAACTAATTCCATTCACCATCTTCCCACTCGGGCAGCACAGCTCCAGGCGATCAGGAGCGCGGGGCAGCTCCTGCGTCCCGGTGGGTTGTTCATCGTTAATGAGATGAACGTTTTCAACCCGCTCATTCTCTTCTATCTCCGTTTCATATTCGCGAAACGCAGGGCAATAGACGAGGGCGACGAGATCTGGCTTGACCGGGCGCTGATGACCGAAGGCAACAGATTTGAGGTCGTGCACGAAAAGTTCTACACGTTTGTGCCCGATTTTTCCCCGCCGTGGTTTCTCCGACTGATGAAACCGCTCGACCGCTGGCTAGATGCCACCGTGCTGGCCCGGTTCGGGGCACACATGACGATCATTGCGAGAAGAACTGCCTAGGGACGTTCTTGAGGACGGCCCGGGTTGAAGTCCTCGGGCGAATCGGTTAGGGAATTGTGATCGGGGATATATGAATCGGTTTGCCTTGAAGTTGATTATTGGTTTGGCCGCGGCGTTTTACGCAACCTTCCTTCTGCGCACCGGGTTTCAGGTGGGTGGCGAGTGGTTTTTTACACTCCGCGACGATCCCATGATATCCATGCGATTCGCCAGAAACCTCGCCGACGGTCATGGGTTGGTGTGGAACCCCGGTGGTGAGCGGGTTGAAGGCTACTCGAACTTTCTCTGGATTGTTTGGATGTCGCTCTTCCACCTCTTCCCGATTCCCGAGTCCAAGATTGCACTCGTGGTGGGTGCTTCCGCAGGTGGTTTATTGCTGTTGAACATCTTCCTCGTGTGGGAAATAGTGCGCCGCATAGCCGACCACGCAAGTGCGGTAGTGGCAGCGATTCTCACTGGATTCAGCTACCCTCTCGTTTACTGGACGCTCCGCGGAATGGAGATAGGGCTGCTACTCACTCTTGTGAACCTCGCTCTATTGCTGGCGATACACTGGCGCGAACAGATGACACCTCGGCGCTTGGCCATAATAGCCGCCGTCCTCGCCGTCAGTCTCTTGATACGACCCGATGCCGTCGTGCCCGCAGGGATAGTTGGCGCTGGTGTCGTGAGCATCCTGCCGAGTCAGAGGAGGGTCAGGACTGCTGTGGTGATCGCTGGGTTGGCCATTACGGTACTAATGGCGCACACACTCTTTCGAATTTTTTATTATGGGGATCCACTTCCAAATACCTTTTACCTCAAACTGACGGGAGTAACTCTCGGCGAACGAATGGCGCGTGGGTGGGAAGTGCTCGTACCGATGCTCAAGACTCATCTCGAAATTCCGATTCTTCTTGCGCTGCCTTCGTTGAAACGTATACGGGACCCCATCGTGGGAACGCTGTGGGCATTCTTCCTCAGTCACGTGTTCTACTCGCTGTACGTCGGGGGAGACGCGTGGGAGTTCTTCGGGTTCGCGAATAGATACCTCACCGTTGGAACGTCCGCGCTCTTTATTTTGGCGGGGGTTTCGCTTGCGGAGATAAGAGGGCAGATCGAGGGTGTACGAGCGTCCGACGCGTGGGATCGTCGATTGGTTGCCGCGTGTGTGGTTGGACTTTTGGCTGTGGCTCTCTTTGGTTTTGGTGACGCGATGAGTTCGCGTTACCTGCCGTGGTATCGGTTCGTCCGGATGGCGGTCGCCGTTGGGTCAGCAGCGGGAGCCATACTCATTGTTGTCGGATTCAGAGTGGGTGGAAACTCGGGTGGCGAGCGGCGCCCGATCTGGATCCATCGGGCGTTTGCGGCGACGGTCGTGGCTGCTGGGTGGGCCGGTACGAGCCTCAGCCCCATCGCTGGACAGTGGGTACCTTGGGCTGGTGCGGCAGTGGTGTCTGATAATGCGTGGGCACGGTTAGGGATGGTGCTGGAGGAGGCTACGACGACAGACGCGTCGCTCCTCCTGACTGCCGGTGGTAACGTTTCATACTTTTCTCACCGCGAGACTCTGGACATGTTGGGAAAAACTGATCCGGTCGTAGCTCGCACCGCAGCGCGAGGTGAGTTTCTTCCGGGGCACGACAAATGGGACTATGAACATTCTGTTGGCACCGTGCGGCCGGATGTGATCGTTACGCTGTGGAGTCCTACGCTCGACGATTACGAATACATCTGGGGGCAGGGATATACCGACGTTGGATCCCTGGTGGAACCGGGGCGCAACTACTGTTTTGATTATCTGGATGGCGAGGAACTCCCTTGCTTGTGTCAGGACGGTAGTTTCCCTCATGGGGTTATATGTGGCCTGATGTTCGACACCGCGGCGGCGCAAGTGGATCGAAACGTGATCTTGCGGCACTGGCGCGGGACCCAACAGGGAGCGTCGGATGAGCGTTGAGGTCGTCGTGCGACTGTTGAGGATGCGGCACTGGGCGAAGAACCTGCTTGTGTTCGCGCCGGCGGCCGGTGCCCATCTCGGTAACATGGCTGTATTGCGAACCGTTGTACTGTCTTTCTTCGCGTTCTCGGCGGTAGCCTCTCTCGTGTACATCACTAACGACCTTGTCGATCTCGAGCGGGACCGGCTTCATCCTCTCAAGCGCCAGCGCCCACTCGCGGCTGGAGATGTCACCGTCGCTCAGGCGCAGGTTGCCATGCTGCTGCTCGGGGTGACTGCTCTGGTGCTGGTGCGAGCCCTCCCGTCCGGTGTTGGAGTTCTCTTGGTCGCGTACGTGATGGCGAACATTGTGTACATGTTCTGGCTCAAAGGTAGGGTTGTGGTGGATGTGATCCTCTTGATCGCGTTCTATGGGCTGCGGTTAGGTGTGGGTGCGGCGGCGGTTCAGATCGCGCTGACCGGCTGGTTCATAGCGTTCTTTGGTTTCATCCTGACGTCGCTCGCGCTTGCCAAGCGAGCTGCCGAGTTGAGTTACCATCAGGAAGCGGGGACACAGATACCCGGACGTGCTTATTCGCCGTCGGACCGCGAAGTGTTGGTGACTGCTGGTGTCGCGGCCGGGATATCGGCCATCGTGGTCCTAGGGCTTTACATATCCGATTATGCCGTCGTCACGCTCTACCCAAACCCAGGATACCTCTGGGCGGTACTGCCCATGCTTTTGTATTGGATTGTGCGATTCTGGATACTCGTCGAGCGCGGCGTGATCTCGGATGACCCGATCGATTTTCTGGTCAGTGATTTTGCTTCTTATGCGGTGCTCGTGGGGGTGACGGCCTCGGTGTTACTCGCATCGACCGAAACTCTTTTGCTCTAAAACTGATACGTGAAGAACGTCCTCATTGTCGGCGGCACGGACGGCATTGGTTTCGAGGTTGCCCGCATCTACCTGGGCCGTGGATGCCGCGTTGCAATTACGGGGCGCGATGGAGCGCGCGCGGATAGCGCGTGTGGGCGGTTGAAAGACGAGTTCGGTTCCGCGGAGATCTTCTACATGGTTTTGGACGTACGTGAGGGTGGCGCCGTGCCGGAGATTTTCGCCGATGTTGATGCCCGTTTGGGAAAGCTCGATCTCGTAGTTGTAGGCGTGGGCGCATTTCACCAAACGGACGAGCTCGAGTTGGATCCTGCTGACGAAGCTGATGCTCTTGATGTGAATCTTAGGGGTGTGGTGAGAGTGATTGCCGAGGCAGTGAATCGACTGGTCTCAAACGGTTCCGGGCATTTGGTCGCAATCGGATCCGTATCCGGCGAGCGGGGCAGGAAGGGAAACCCGGCGTACTGCGCGGCGAAGGCGGGATTGCACCAGTATATGGAGGGCGTGCGGGCGCGGCTGCACGGCACCGGAGTGTGTGTGACGACCGTGAAACCTGGATTCGTTGCCACCAAGATGCTCGGAGAACCAAGACCTAAGTTCGGCGTGATCTCTGCTGAACGTGCTGCTCGACTCATCGTTCGGGGCATCGATTGGCATCGCGAATCATTCTTCGTTCCGTGGTGGTGGTCGCTCGTCGCTGCTGTTTTACGGCTAACACCAAGGTTTGTCTTCAAACGCTTCGGTCCGGCGTAATGCACCGGCCCTCGCTGGAGGAACTGAGCGGATGGGGTGGTTCGTGTCGTTCCCGTTCCTGGGTCTACCGGCCCCAATCCACTGCCGAGGTTGCCGAGTGCCTCGCGGACGCACAGAACAGGGAACTCACCATTGCCCACCGCGGGACAGGGCTCAGTTACGGCGACGCGGCGTTAAACGAGGGCGGTGCGGTTATCGATATGAGCGGCCTGGATCGAATTCTCGAGTTCGATTCTGAACGGGGATTCGTCCGAGCTGAAGCCGGCTGCACGTTGGAGACGATCTGGAAGACGGTGTTACCGAAAGGCTGGTGGCCGCCGGTGGTGCCGGGGACGATGTACGTAACGGTGGGTGGTGCGGTGGCGATGGACATTCATGGCAAGAACCATTGGCGCTCTGGTACAATCGGGGAACACGTGCAACATATGACGTTGATGGATATATCAGGTGAGCAGCAGCCGTTAAGCCGGCATAAGCACCCCGAACAATTACAAGCGGCGATTGGGACATTTGGACTAACCGGCACGATCCTAGATGTCACGCTTTCCCTCGAGCGAGTCGTGTCAGGATTTCTCAGCGTGAGATTGTCTAAGTGCGGAACCATCGGTGAAATCGTCGAGACCGTCGGCAGGAGTGCAGAGGCTTCGGAGTACTCCGTGGGTTGGGTGGATTGTTTCAGCCGTGCTGGGCGCGGAATAGTGCACACTGCTGACTACTTGTCCGAGGGCCATCATCTCGAGGGGAAGGGGCTTGCCGGCAAGAAGCAACACCTCCCCACACCGGCCTTAGCGCTCGTTCCGAAACAGTTCATCTGGAGACTTCTCCGAGTGATGACGAACCACGCCGGTATGCGGATGCTAAACTCGTTGAAGTATCGGCTTACAGCTGCCAGAACGAGTTTCCAGTCTCATGCAGCTTTTCATTTCTTACTTGACTATGTGCCCAATTGGAAGCTGGCGTACGGGCCCCCGGGGTTGCTTCAGTACCAATTTTTCATTCCCACCGACTCCGCACGAGGAGTGTTTGAGAGAGCGCTACGAATGCAGTGGGACGTGGGCGTGACAAGTTATCTGGGAGTCGTGAAGAGGCATCGCGCCGGGAAGAGTCCGTGGTCGTATGCTGTCGACGGGTTTTCACTGGCGCTCGATTTCCCAGTTCGAAAGAGAAATTCAGAACGCTTGACGGCATTGCTCAATGAGTTCGACGCATTGCTGGGAGAAGTGGGTGGAAAGATCTATGCGGCGAAGGATTCGGTTGGGGTTGGGGAGCTACCCGACACCCGTGATCCCCGGTTCAGTAGCAATTTGGTGAGGCGGTGGGAGAGAGGGGCG
>JAZFQE010000313.1:0-4696 GCA_036444955.1 Gemmatimonadales bacterium | reverse complement strand
TTCGGAGGGACAGCAGGATGCCTTACTCGCAGCCCGCACACTAGGCTCAATCCATGCTCCAATGACTCTGTTCGAGGTTGGTGACTTTCAGTGTCCGGCGTGCCGCATCTTTTTCACGGAGACTCTGCCCAAGTTACAGGAGGAGTACATCAGCACCGGGAAGCTGAAACTCGTGTTCGTTAACTTTCCCGTTCCTCAGTCCCATCCCAACGCCCCCGCCGCACACGAGTTTGCGATGTGTGCCGCCCGCCAGGACAAGTTTTGGCCGGTGCACGACCTGCTATACGAAAATCAAGACGCGTGGGCACCGCTTCCCGACCCGGCCACTTATTTCATGGGGCTGGCGGATTCAGCGGGAGTTGACCGGAGCGAGTTGCAAGGATGCCTCGAATCGGGCGCTGTGCGGTCGCTGATCGGTACCGAAGCCCGGATGGCGTTTGATGCTGGAGTGACAAGTACCCCCTCGCTCATTCTGGGAGGCGGCCTAATTAGGGGAGCCGCGCCCATAGAAGCGCTCAGGCCGATACTAGATTCGATCTTCGTAGCACGAACGGAGGAACCCTAGGCTAGCTGGACGATCGATAGCCCGACATCGTACAAGGCATGTGCCCACGCGGTTATACCAAAACCACGAGCAACATACAGTCCACTCAGCAAGAGACCAGCGACGGCGCGGAAGGTAAACGACGGCACGGTAAGGACGTCACCGAGCGGACCCACGTAATGAAAGCCGCTGAAGATCAGCGCGCTCGCAGCGATCGCTATTCCCACCGAGACCGACCGCTTCATGCCCATCGCCGCACATAGGCCGGTCAAGCCCGAAACCAACAGAACTCTGAACAGAAGCTCTTCGTAGAGACCCGCGCCCAGCGAAACTACGAGCTGAGCACCAATGCCAAGTCTTATCACGTCACCCTGATACGCTAACAATTCGGGACTCAACAGGAAGGCAGTCAGGTACGACACAACCACGCCGAGGAGTGCGGCGTACACAAGGCTTTCCGCAAACATGAACGAGAACACGCGCGTGCGTATCCTACCCTTAGCGTGCACGTCTCGCATCACGAGCCACGATCCGACGCCGAGGAGCAAGATGCCAAAGAGAATTACGCCCGCCCGTCCACCCAACGCTAGAAAGATTGTCTTGAGAAGGACGTCGGCCCCGTTGCGAACACCGGCATACGCCGTGTGCGACAGGAGCACAGCCAGTCCCTCATAGAGCAGCAGCAGAGGAACAACGAGAGTAACGCTATACCGAGGCTCCCTACTCGCGGTCAGGTACTCGCGTAGCGTCATGCGCAGAAACCTATCACATTGCAAATCATGGCAATACCCGCTTACTCCACGGCACTACGTGTCGCAAGCCGAATTAGATTCGGGCCGCAGAGAGTCGTGGCGAGCCTCCAAGGCCGGGAGGGCGCGGCACGGCGCTGGAGCGAGTGGGCGAATCAGCATCGCACCGACACACCGCTCGTTTGGATTCACGGCGCATCCGTCGGGGAGCTCGCGAGTATCGATCCGGTGGTGCGGCGACTGAGACAACTGAAACCGGAATGCCAAATCATACTCACCCACACCTCCAGTTCAGTCGAAAGCTGGACGCCTAGGTGGAACGCTGAGCGCGTGGACTATATGCCCATGGACGATGAGCGGTCAACAGAAACTACCTTTGCAGCGTTGAGGCCGTCGCTCCTTGTCTTTTCCCGCGGCGACGTGTGGCCCACACACGTTGACGTCGCCACGAACTCAGATGTACCCACCGTCATCATCGGGGGACAGGTTTCACCGGGTAGCAACCGACTGGCGTGGCCGGTTCGCAACCTTTGCGAGCACATTTATCAGAAGCTGACTTTCGTAGCTGCAACGGACGGGGAAAATGCGGAGAGGTACCACCGACTCGGCGTTGACCCGAGTGCTATAGACGTGATCGGGGATCCCCGGCACGACCATGTTCTCGAGCGCATCACCCAATTGAGGGACCTACCGATAGGAGTTTTCCAGGCGCCGACGCGCCACACTTTGATCGGCGGCAGCACTGATGCTTTTGATGCCGACCTGTTGCTCAAAGCCGCTAGGGGAATGAGGGATTCAGCGCCAATGCTTCTCGTTATCGCTCCGCATGAACCGGATGCTCGAACTGTGAAACAGCTTGCGCACAGGGCCGCGCGAATGGGATTCCGTTCAGCATTCCTCTCAGAACTCAGTGATGCTACCGACGAAGTACAGTGCGTAATCGTCGACCGGATGGGAGTACTCTTCGACCTCTACGCGTTCGCCGATTCGGCGTATATAGGTGGCGGCTTCCGCAAGCGAAGGTTGCACTCCGTGATCGAGCCGGCGGCGTACGGCGTGCCGGTGATCGTGGGTCCGCACTGGAAAAGGTTCGCCGACGCGCAATCCATGGTCGAAAATGGTGGAGTAGTTGCTTTGGAAACGAGAGATCCAATCGATAGTCTAAAGCGTGAACTTGTGAGACTGATTGAGGATCCGGGATACAGGTGGCACAGAGGCTTGAGCGCCCGGCGAACCCTATTAGGTGGTGCAGCCGACAGGGCCGCCGAAATAGTGCTCCGCTACTTACTCCGGTAGAAAAAAGGGGTGCCGTTACGGCACCCCTTTCGGAAAAACCTCCTGGCCCCCCCCGCTCCTAGACGCCGGGAACCATCGGCACTCCTATGCCTGGAAGCTTGAACGTATAGTGCAGCCCAACCCCTATGGTAATCGGGCTAACACCATTCAGGTTCAAATAGTCGAATGCCGCGTGGAAGCCGAGCCCGCCGGCGAGGCCGATATTAACGCCTCCGGAAATGCCGAAGTGGGTATCTGTGCTTGTCCCGCTCAAAGGACCACCGAGGAACAACTCGAGCTTGGTGCGAGTGACTTGGATTCTCGGTGCGATCCACGGCTCGATCGAGGCGCCCGGGGTCGGCACATTAGCGGCTATACCAACTCCAATGGGAACAGTTGTGGTGGTAAGCTCTATGAAATCCGTAGTCAGATCACCCACCTTCAAAAAACCCACTCCCGCTTGGACGTTCACCGAAACAGGAAGGAGGGCTCCGCCTATCAAACGGACGGCTACATTACTGGCAAAGGTGATCTCTTTGTCGGCACCCGACACATCGGTGTTGTACGAGCCGCCTCCCACACCGATCGTCACTATCGGCAGTCCCAAAGTAGCGCGGGCACCGATGAACGAAGGGTTGAGGCCGCCGCCGCACTCACTCGTGCAGCGGCCATAGTCACCCGAGAGCGTGAGTCCCGTCGTTCCCTTGGGAGAGAAGTAGTCGGGTAAGCCCGAGAGTTGGCCGTGGGCAGGCACAGTTAACACTGCAACAGCTAATACAACGGTGAATAACTGGACAGTTAAACGCTTCATTCGGTACACTCCTCTGCTATGCAACCGGGAAGTTTCGATTGGCTGGTTAGTAGAAAAACCGCTGACTGATCAGGAACCGCCTTCAGATTTTTCAGTCACAACACGCACGTTGTTATCGACAACCTGCAAAAATCCACCACTCACCTCGAAGGAGTGGGTGTTCTCGCCCTGACGCACGACCAACTTTCCTTTTCCCAACAAGGTCATGAACGGGGCGTGACGAGGTAAAATCCCCACTTCACCGTCAAACGCCGGGGCGACTAACGAATCGGCGTCACCCTCAAATACGGACTTATCCGGTGAAATTACAGTGAGCTGCATCACTCAGTTTCCATCTTCTTAGCTTTTTCGACAGCTTCGTCGATGCCGCCCACCATATAAAATGCCTGCTCAGGCAACTGATCGAACTCGCCTGATACGACCCTCTCAAAGCTCTCAACCGTATCCTCGAGCTTCACGTACCGACCGGGCTGGCCGGTGAACGCTTCCGCAACGTGGAACGGCTGCGAGAGGAACCGCTGTACGCGACGGGCGCGGGCCACGATCAGCTTGTCGTCCTCCGAGAGCTCGTCCATCCCCAGAATCGCGATAATGTCCTGCAGCTCCTTGTAGCGCTGTAAAGTGCCCTGTACTTCGACCGCGACCTTGTAATGGCGCTCCCCAAGATATTGCGCTTGAAGAATCCTGCTCGAAGAATCCAGCGGGTCGACCGCGGGGTAAATCCCCAGTTCTGCGATCTGGCGCGAGAGCACCACTGTAGCGTCGAGGTGACTGAATGCCGTCGCCGGCGCCGGGTCGGTAAGGTCATCTGCCGGCACGTAAATGGCCTGCACCGACGTGATGGAGCCCTTCTTCGTAGATGTGATCCTCTCCTGGAGGTCGCCCATCTCCGTTGCTAACGTCGGCTGGTAGCCGACGGCGCTCGGCATCCTCCCTAACAGAGCCGAAACTTCCGAACCGGCTTGAGTAAACCGAAAGATATTGTCGATGAAGACCAGAACGTCTTGGCCCTCAACATCTCTGAAATACTCGGCGACCGTCAATCCTGAAAGCCCGACTCGCAGTCGCGCCCCCGGCGGTTCATTCATCTGGCCGTAAACAAGAGCGGCCGACTCCAGCACTCCGCTCTCTTTCATCTCCAGATAGAGATCGTTTCCCTCGCGGGTACGCTCGCCAACACCGCAGAACACCGATCGCCCCCCGTGGCCCTTCCCCACGTTATTGATGAGCTCCATGATAATGACTGTTTTGCCCACACCTGCACCCCCGAACAAGCCGATCTTCCCACCCTTGACGAAGGGCGCAATCAGATCGATC
>JAZFQE010000312.1:0-5373 GCA_036444955.1 Gemmatimonadales bacterium | reverse complement strand
CGACCACCTGGTTCGAAGTCACATCGACGAGTTCAACATTTCAACTAGAACAGTCACTTGCGACGCTTGCCGCATCCGCAAACCCGACGTAACTCGCTGATTTCCTATTTCACCAAACATCACGGTGGCACAAATTTGGCACAGGTGGCCATCGGTCAACGAGCACTCATACTTCGTGTACCAGCCGTAAGCATCGTCAACTCACTCCCAATCTTTTGACACTGCCCGCTGGTGCTTGAGGCTCAGTCTGTGATGGGGCTGTTTCTAACTCAGCGATGCGCTCGGTTGCCGTTGGAAGCAGCCGTTCAAATACATGCTCAGCACGGATTTTCCTCACGAACTCCCAAAGGTCTCGATACGATCTCTAACGAGAACGATTTTCCTGATTCTTGCGAGCGTATGCCACGGCATTCCTACTTTTTGAATTTAATGTACTCGGTGCCGCGAATGTGTGTGACTCCCATCACAAAACACTACAGCTCGCGTTGTGACGCTTACGACCGACTGACAACATTCCTCCACAAATCTCTGATTAATCAGTTCGGAAGAGCAGCACTTTTCGCGTCACAGAACGAACGAGCCGCGTCAAAATGGCCATCGGAAACAGCAGCCCTGCGATCTCATACGCCCTGGCCCCGGCCCTGGCCCGCGATATCGATGGGCGGCAGCAGCGCAATAAAGTTCCCTCCCAACCACGCTCGGCGGGTTTGTCCCTCCAGGCTCTGTTAAGAACCACCCACGAGTGGACGGCAATAATTGTTGCCATTCCTCTGCTGTTCATCGTCGTGACAGGCATCTTCCTGCAGCTCCGGAAGCCGGTGGAATGGATCCAACCCGCTGCGGAAAAAGGTGTCGCCAGATACGACCCGCAATTGCTTCCCGCTGACGTTCTCGACGCCGTAAAAACCGTGCCGGAGATGAAGGTCGAGAGCTGGGACGATATTCTGTTGCTCGACTATCGGCCTAAGAAGGGCATCATCAAGGTGAGAAACCCGGGGCATTTCGAAACCCAGATCGATGCTAAGACCGGTGCCATCCTCAAGTCGGGCCAGCGTTGGAACGACATCGTGATGCGTCTACACGATGGATCGGCCATCGGTATGCAGTATTGGTTATTCCTTCCGGTGTCGTTTCTGACCATGTATCTATTGATCTCGGGTTTCTATCTTGCTGTAAAAACTACTGCGCGCAAAATGCGCCTTCAAGCCTCGCGTCGCAGGAGCCGCAGATCCGCGCGAAAGAACGGCAAACCGGTCACGGTGCGCAAGAAGCCATTCGATTTCGCAACCTTCTGCCGACGCTATCATTATTGGCTGGCTGTCTTGGTCATTTTCCCCTGGTTCATCGTGGTCTGCTCCGGCATCGTACTTCAGCTTCGCGATCAGATACCGGAAGTACTTCCTGAATTGAAGCAGGGATCGTCCACGAACCCGACGATTACCTATGCTCACGTGCTGGCGGTTGCGAAATCCATTCCGGAGATGGAGATTCGCGACTGGCCCGATATCTGGCGTGTTTACACCTATCCGACAAAGGGAGTAATGACAGTCCGTACCAAACGTAATCTCATGGCGCAAATCGATTCGACAACAGGAGAGGTATTGGATGTGTCGCCGAGAAGCGCCGACTTCTGGGAAGACGTTCACGAGGGTATTTTCGGCAGGCATCAACCCTACAGCATGAAGCTGTTTGGAGGCTCGAAGGTCACCCTCGCTCTGACCCTGTTCCTTCCGGTACACATCCTGGCCGTGTTGCTGTGGTTTACAGGGGTCTACTTCGTTTTGAAGACGCGCCTCGGCACTCGACGGGGGCACGGGCAGAGCTCGGTGTCTAGCCGCTCCACCGGCATCCAGTAGAGCGAAAGACGGTAACCCAACCGGTTACAGCAACGTTCCCCCCGCAAACCGTGCGGGCAGCAGCAATGTCGCGGAGTCGCGGCAGACCAGGTAGGTCTCCATTTCACCCTTGCCCTTGACCTCGATGGTCCCCCTTGGCTCGAAATCGTAGGCGTGATGCAGGCGTGAATAGGTGGATGCCGTCAGCTGAATCTTCCCGGGCACTCCTAGGGTCTCCATGCGACTCGCCAGATTGACGGTCTCTCCCCACAAGTCGAAGGTATAGCGCGTCTGACCGACGATGCCGGCGACGACGGGACCGGTGTGCATACCGATCTTGAGCTGAAGGTTCGTACCATTGACTACGTTGATGGATTCCATGCACTCGAGCGCCGCTAGGGAGAACTCCATACTCCGATCGACGTGGTTGCGAGTCAGCGGAGGAATACCGGCTACCGCCATGTACGAGTCGCCAATGGTTTTGATCTTTTCGAGGCTGTGTTCCGAGGCGAGATCATCCAATGCACTGAACATTTGATTCAGTATCGATACGAGGTCCGCCGGTTCCATGCGCGTGGACAAAGCGGTGAATCCCACGAGATCCGTGAACACCACGGTCACGTCATCGATGTTGTCGGCGATGGTGGA
This sequence comes from Gemmatimonadales bacterium, assembly GCA_036444955.1. GTDB lineage: Bacteria > Gemmatimonadota > Gemmatimonadetes > Gemmatimonadales > GWC2-71-9 > B16T1B5. The sequence continues at coordinate 2,890 of JAZFQE010000312.1, read as the reverse complement.
TTCACCTTCCCGTAACCGCTCGGCGACGCTTTGTGGAATGACCTGGTAGAGAATGTCCTCGGACTTCGCCTTCTCGCTTCTTACCTGATCGAGCAGCTCCCGCTCCTTGTTTCTCAGGAAACGTCGTTCGAGATTAGCCTGGACACATACCCGTAGGAGCGCCTCGGTCACTGGCTTGATGAGATAGTCCTCAGCCCCTCGCTCGACGCATCGAATCAGGCTATCGAACTCCTCGACCGCCGTGATCATGATCACCGGTATAGAACGAAGTTGCTCGTTCGCCTTCAAGCGAGCCAGTACTTCATAGCCGCTCATTTCAGGCATGTAGATGTCGAGCAGGACGAGATCGACTCCTCTCCCCGACTCTAGGAGCGTCACGGCCTCGGCACCATCGCGAGCGCTGAGCAGATTCTCGAAACCGGCGCATTCGAGCAGGGTAATGACGTGCGTGCGCATGTCCTCGAGGTCGTCTACCACGAGGATGCTCATGCTCTTCAGCTCTTGCCTAGGACAATCGTTCATCGGGAAATCAAAGAATCGGATTCCTTTTGGACGTCTTCATGGCTGATATTTCTCTAATCATGACCGACCAATGGATAGCAAAGTACAAAATTCGTAACACGTCACTTTCAGTGTGACCTGTATCACACTTGCGCAGCTAACGTCGTGACAGCGCTCACGATTTGGAGAATGCTGGTTAGCCATGCTTGGTCCTACGACGGTCGAATCGATCGTGCCAGTAACAGGATTCCCAAAATGACATACAAGAAAACATTTCTCCGTGCAATTTCGGGGACGTTGTTGTGCTTCGGTGTGATGGGTTACGGACATGCCGAGGAAGTCTTGCGCATTCCCGGAACGGAGGCTTTTCATCCCATGCTCGTGGAGCTCGCGGAGGCATTCAACGCGAGTCACATGAATCTCAAGGTCGTGATCCCAGATCCTGTCGGGTCGAGAGGCGGTATCAAAGCGTTACTCGCGGGCGAAGCGCCACTGGCGAGCGTCTCCAGGGACTTGAAGCAGAACGAGGCGGCCCACGGCCTCGTTTACAGGCAGTTTGCCGAATCCCAGGTCGTATTCGTGGTCCACCCGAGCGTAACCGGCGTGAAGCGGCTCACCAAGGAGCAGGTACTGGGGATCTATTCGGGAAAAATCGACAATTGGAAAGACGTCGGTGGTCCCGATCACAAGATCTATCCCATCACCCGCGATGGCGGCTCTACGCTCAAGGCGTTGATTCGCTACTTCCCCGAGTTCGGGAACATCGACAAGCTTCGTGCTAAGGAAACCTACAATAGCGAGGAAAGCGCGGATCTCGCGAGTCGATACAAGTACACGATCGCCTATGTTCCCCTGGGCCTGATAGACGACAAATCCTTGAATATCATCGAGGTGGAAGGTCTTTCTCCATCCTCTGACGACCTGGACGCTGTCGGCAACCACGTGCTCATAAAGTACGGACTCGTGCATAGGAACGATCCCGATGAGAACGTGAAGAGCTTCCTTCGCTATCTCGCTACGCCCAAGGCGGACGCGATCATGGCGAGACACGGCAGCCGACCGACCCTGACGGTGCTGAGTAGTAGCCAGTATTAAGGGCCGACCACTCGGTAGGTGCAGAATGCGGAGATCCATCAAATACAAGATACTCGCGTCGCACCTGGTGCTGGTGCTGCTGGCTGCCTTCATCTTCGGATCGGTGAGCTACCGATTGCTCATCGACAATCTTGTCGAGGCGCAACGCCAGCGCATGGAATTGCTCGCGAGCTACAAGGCGGCGGAGATCCAGGTGACTATCGGTCACCGTCGCGATTTGATTATGGCGATTGCCCAGTCCGAGGCAACCGAGCGATACGCCGCCGATTACGCGTATTATTCTCTGGACCGGTTGTTTCTGGAGAACAACAGGATTTTTCCCGCCATGAGCTTCGTAAACGGCGAGGGCGTCGAAGAGATCAAGTTCGTGCGTGGTCGGGAGAGCGACGACTATCAAGACTATTCCGGAACATCCTGGTTTCAAGCCGCCGTCTCCGAGCCGAACGTCGCCCACCTGGCCTTTTTCCCGCCCCAGGGCGATGCAGTGGCCGGCATCGCGTTCAGCTATGGCCACCAGAACTTCTTCGGAGAGTTCGGCGGCATCATTCTCGGTGTTGCGCCGCTCTCCGAGCTGGTTCGCCCCATTGCAGGCAACCGGGTGGGTGACACCGGTTACTTCACCATCGTCGATGGCACAGGCACAGTGCTCAGCCATCCGGATCCGCGAATGCTGTTCTCGCGAATTGCCCCAGAGTCTCCAGAAGCACGAAAAGTCCTGAGTAACGCGCTGGCGCTGAAACAGGGATTTGGACGCACCATGCTCATGGGCATCGACGGCTATGTCGCCTACGCTCCCATCGAGTCGCCGGGGTGGTCCATGATGGCATTCCGGACCCACGCCGAGTTCCAGGCCGAACCCAATTCGTTGCGCAACATGTTTGTCGTGATCGGCGCCTGCATCCTGCTTGCGGGCACGTTGGCTGCCTGGACGTTGGTGAGGGGTATCACCATGCCGTTACAGAAGCTGCTCGGCGTGACCCGAGCCATCGCCGCGGGCGACTTCTCGCAGAAGGCCGAGATCCACTCCGGCGATGAACTGGAGCTCTTGGGTGATGCCTTCAACCACATGATCGAGCAACGCGGTGATGCGGAGGAGCAGCTCAAGCTTGCCAAGGAGCAGGCCGAGGAAGGCGCACACGCGAAATCCGAATTTCTCGCCACAATGAGTCACGAGATACGCACGCCACTCAACGGAGTGGTGGGCATGGCGGGTCTGTTGCTGAACACCGATCTGTCGTCTCGGCAACGGGAGTTCGTCGACACTATTCGTTCCAGTGGTGACCATCTCATCCAT
>JAZFQE010000311.1:0-16654 GCA_036444955.1 Gemmatimonadales bacterium | reverse complement strand
GACAGTATCCTGCAAGCGTCCGAGCAGACCGTGCGGGCGCTTCAAGGTCAGATGGCGGGGCTCACGGAGTCCTTGGAAGATTCACGATCGGAAGTGAGCCAGCTGAGCCGCGCACTCACCGCTGCGAACGAGTCCGGCAGTGACGAGCAAATCGCGCTGCTACGCCAACAGCTGAACAACGCCAGCGAGGCGTTACGTAGCCAACAGGTGGCTGCGCAGATCGACTGGAACGCTGTCTGGAGTGATCACCAACAATCAGTTGCTATGGTCTGGGTGGAGTTTGCGCCTGGAGAGGTCGCCACAGGTACTGCCTTTGCCGTGACCCATGACGGTCTCATGCTCACTAGCAAACACGTGGTTGCTGGCGAACGCGGAGACCGGCCAGCTATTCGGCTGGCGGTCAAGTTTGCGGACTCGGACCAAGTGTTCCCCGCCGAGGTCGTAGCTGTGTCACCGGAAGCGGATCTAGCGGCGTTACGTGTGCGTATTCCCTCCGGTATTCCGACAATTGCGGTCCTCGCTTCTGCGGAACAAGCCGCGCGCCCCGGCCAATCCGCGGTGGCGATCGGGTTCCCTCTGGGAGACGAGCTTCCGATGACGACATTAGAGGACCGCACGGTTGCGAGAACCTCCCTCACAGCCGGAACCGTGAGCAAGGCCCTTTCCGACGTCGTACAGCTGGATGCGTACGGGGCGCAGGGTTCGAGCGGGAGCCCTATATTCGATCGCGAAGGACGGGTCATCGCCATCCTGTACGGCGGTCAACCGGGTTCGGGCGGTCGCATTGTGTTCGCCGTGCCGGTAAGCCATGCCCGCGATCTACTGAATTCGATCTAGTGGTCCAAGAATTGAGCTGCAATGCAAGCTCATCCCAGGCGGGCGACTACCCACCGCGCCGCCGCTTCCTGCATGAGCGACTGACCGTGCCATCCCACTAGCACCACGGCATCGCCGGGTATCTGCTGCAAGAGTCTTGGGTGCCCGAACAAGACCACCAAGTCTGATCCGGGAACTAGCCGTTCCACTGCGGTAAGGGATCGTGCACCCAGCATCGCTCTACCCTTCCACGAGCGAGGCTCCGAGTAGATGAGCACAACACGCGAGCCGCCGCTGCCAAGTTCGACCCCCGAACTCTCCAAGTAGCGTTCGAAGACGTTCCGTGGGCCGACTGCATATGGGCCGCCGACGTCGTCGTCCACCAGGTGCAGCTCGATAGGCGGGCGCAGAGCCAGACGATCGCCCCTCAATACGTGCACCGCGAGATCGGCAACCGAATCGGCAAAGAGGAAGCTGTCATCGTCTCTTTCAGGCCGCGGAACGGCTTCGACTAGCGATGCGAGGTGAGCCACCCTGTGAAGAGCTTCGTCCAACCGCCCCCTCGTCACACGTTCGGAGACAGCCGATTCCAACGATCGCACAACGTCTCCGGTATTCGGGGGATAGAGCAGTACATCGCATCCCGCAGCGACAGCTTCAATCCCGGCCTCACCACCCCCACCCCCTCTGAGAACACCTTCCATTATGAGCGCATCTGTAACAATGACGCCATCGAAGTTCAGTTCGTGCCTCAGATAGCTCAAGATGTCGCGCGACAGCGTTGCGGGCTTACCGCTCGGATCCCACGCAGGATACGCGACGTGAGCAACCATGATCGATCGCACACCAGCCTCGATCGCGCTCTGGAACGGCACGAGGTCTGTCCGTTGGAGTTCGTCGAAAGACGTCCAGACGATGGGGAGGGTCTCGTGACTGTCACGGACAGTGCGACCGTGCCCGGGAAAATGTTTTGCCGTGCTCACGACTCCCACACGTTCGGCCCCGCGAACCCACTCGGCCACGTGTTGCGAGACAGTTACGGGCTCGGCCCCGAAGCTCCGTGACTGAATGATTGGATTCTGAGGCTCAACGTCCAGATCGGCCACTGGTGCATAGAGCCAAGTGATCCCCACACTCAAAGCATCCCGAGCCGATATGTCCCCGCACCGCCGTGTGATTTCCGGCTCATCGATAAACCCCAACGCAGCCGGAGCCGGCAGATGCGTGAGGCCCTCAAGCTGCTGTCCCCCACCCCGTTCGAAATCGGAACCTATGAGAAGCGGATGCCGGCTCTGAGTTTGCAACTCGCTGATAAGTCTCCGCGCCTCCCCCACCGCACCACCGAAGATGATGAACCCACCAACTCCTAGCCGAAGCGATTCTTCAATTTTCCGATTTTCGTGCTCATAGCCGGTGGAGCTTCTCCAGCGAATGGCGGGAAGAATGAGCCGGGCGAGCTCGCTCACGCGGGTGTAATCGTCCCCAACACACGCGGGCCCGCGGCACCTGTTGCGCTGGAGAGGTTCTGCGGCTCCCCGTTTAGGGTCGACCACCCCAGGTATGCGAAGGCAACCGCCTCCTTTGCATCTCCATCGAAGAAGAGCTCATCGAACATGAGGATTTTCCACTCTGGAAGACTCGCTCGGATCATGCCCATAAGCGTAGCGTTGTGGGCACCGCCGCCCGAGACCACCATTTGTCTAATATTGCTATGGGGCACCCACCTCTCTATCTGATTTCTAATCGCCTCTGCCGTGAGCGCGGTAGCGGTACAGATGAGGTCTGAATCGGAAAGCTCGTTGGGACGTTCGCGTGCGGCTTCTACTAACGCCGCAGCAAAACCATCGCCAAATCGTTCCCTCCCAGTACTCTTGGGTGGATCTCTATTGAAGAACTCGTCTTGCAGAAACTCGTTCACAATCTCGGGTATCGGCCTCCCCTTTGCAGCTATCGCCCCGGATTCGTCATATGTTCTTGGTGGAACAAGCATACGAACGGTCGCATCGATCACTGCCACACCGGGACCTGTATCGAACGCAATAACCCCTGCAAACGAACCGCGACGCGGCACCCACGTGACATTCGCAATTCCCCCGATGTTGAGTAGCAGCCTTTCGTGTTCCCCGCTGCCAAATAGCTGAACATCGGCGATTGGCACTAGCGGTGCTCCCTGGCCGCCCGCAGCGACATCACGACTGCGGAAGTCGCTGACTACGCATACGGACAGCATCTCGGCAATGACAGCCGGGTCACCCAACTGTAGGCTTGCTCTCGCCGGCTCGTGCCACACTGTCTGTCCGTGGGAAGCAATAAAGGACAGCGCTCCGGCATCAACTGCTGCATTACGGAGCAATTCGCTCACGGCGTCGGCAAACCACGCTCCTAGATCCACGTTGAGCAGGGCCAGGTCGCGAGCGCCGCCACGTGCTATACAGTTTGCAATACGATTGCGTTGTTCGGGCGAATAGGGATGAGTGTGAAACGCCTCAAGCGCAACTTCGCGGGGCCCATCGATTCGAACGAGCGCGGCATCCACCCCGTCCAGCGATGTGCCCGACATTAGTCCAACCGCAAGCTCGCTCACTCGACTATCGGCGGGGGATCACCAACCACTTTTCGTACGACCCCCCCACTCAAGGCCAGGAGATTTTCCGCCTCGGCGCGCCCGACACCACGGCGGACCATTACAATCGCCGTCTTTACACTCCCCCCGGCCTCCTCTATCACCTGGCGTGCTTGCTTTCTGCCTATGCCGCAAACCTCCATCACAATCCGCTCACCTCGATCAACGAGTTTCTCGCTGGTAGCCATGAGATCCACCATGAGGTTCCCGTAAGCTTTGCCCAAGCCGATCATCGCTCCAGTAGAGATCGTGTTGAGAACCATCTTCGTTGCAGTACCAGCCTTGAGCCTCGTTGATCCTGTCAGGACCTCTGGCCCTACGTTGACGTGGATTACTTCGTCGCACGTTGCGGTGAGAGGCTCGGGCGGATTGGAGCAGGTAAGCAGGATCGTGCGCGCACCTAGTTCCTGCGCTTTGTTCAAGGCAGCGTGAACGTAAGGGGTGGTGCCGCTCGCTGCGATGCCAATTAGCAGATCTTTCGGCCCTACTTCATGCCTGTCCACATCACTGACCGCCGCCGCCGAGTCATCCTCAGCGCCTTCTTGGCTCTTAACGAGCGCAGACGACCCTCCAGCAATCACCCCGACTACCTGCTCAGGAGCCGACCCGAAGGTGGGCGGACACTCGGATGCATCCAGCACGCCAAGGCGCCCGCTCGTGCCGGCCCCTACGTAAATGAGCCGTCCGCCCCCACGTAGCGCCACTTGTGCCAGAGCCATGGTTCTGGCGATCACATCACGTTGGGCGTACACCGCCTCAGCGACCAGCTTATCTTGGGCGTTCATGAGCTCGACGATTTCCGCCGGCGAGCTCACATCGATCGAGCCCGTGCTGGGACTGCGGCGCTCCGTCAAACGTGGATCGAGAAAATCGTGATGAGACATAGTTTAGGCACGAAACGTCCGGTCTAATCTCAAACGCTAACTGACTTCGGTCAACGACGATTAGTGTGAGGTTGAAGGGCCCGCTTCACCATTGGCTCGGCGCGGCGCCCTTAGACAACGCCGTTGATACCTTCGCGGGGGTGCCGCCATCAGATTCTGATTAGGAATGACGCGGGGCCCCGTGGGGCCCCGCGGAATGGATCAACCCCGCTATGTGCTTGGGACGTTATTGGGCAACTGGGTTGAGCTCAAAGGGCCCGGTTAGGACGAGCCGGATCAGCGCACCACTCGGAAGGATAATATCAACGTCTCGGGTTGCCGCCATGATACCGGCGCCAGCAGCCGCTCCAGCGACGGCGCCAACGATAGTCCCGGTCCGGTCTCCACCTATCACTCGTCCCGCGATTCCCCCGATCACCGCCCCTGCACCCACCTTGGCCGCGTCCCCCGCAGTGATTCCTCTTCCCTTCATGAACGTGCCCAGCGTATCCGCGCGGGCTTGCACTGTGTAGGTATCACCGCCGAACTGTACTCGATTGAACGTCAGCACCATGGTGCCCTCACCACCGGGACTGCCAGCCGGCGCTAAATCGGAGATAGTGCCGAGGAAGACAGCGCCAGCGGGGATTACCTCGCGACCGTCTTCGCCATAAAGAGCGCTCGAGGCCACCGCCCTGACCTCTTCACCCTGCTCGTTATGTCTTGACGTCAGGGTATCGGCCGCCGCTAGGTCGATGACGGTTCCCGCGCCCAGCGAGGGAGGGGGCGGAGGCGGGGGCGGACGGGTTTCGCGTTCTCTCCGGGGTTCAGGTCGCCGAGGTCTTGCTTGCTGCTGCTCCTCCACTTGCTCCTGCTCCTCCACTTGCGGTTGATCGTTCAGCGCAGTGGCGAGAGATTCGGCTGGAGCGAGACTAAGGTCTCTCGCGTCGTCGGCCGACTCTTCCGCAGAATCACCGCAAGCGAAGAGAAACGCAGTCGCTATGAAGGCTACAGAGCTTCGTTGCCACATCGTGAGTCCTCCGATACTCATGGACAATAGCCGTTAAGATCGCATCTGATTTTGAAACGTGAGGTTGGGTACGGCGTAGCGCAAGTCTCGCAGATCAGAGTCTGGATCGGATGAAATCGGGAGTGAGACTCTGCAACCAACTGGCGAGGATGGAGAAATAACCTGCAGCCAAAAGGATGCCCACAAAGAGCATCACTCCTCCGGCAATTTTCGTCGTTAGCGGGATGTACCTGCGATACTTCCGGAACCACCCGATGAACCGCTCCACCGCGAGAGCCGCAGCCACAAAGGGTAGCGCCAGTCCCATGGAATACGCGAACAATAGCATCAGGCCTTGGCCCAGGTTGGCCTGAGAACCTGTATATAGGAGAATAGAGCCTAGAATGGGGCCGATGCAAGGCGTCCACCCGGCCCCAAAAGCGACCCCTACCAGCCCGCTGCCTAGGTAGCCGACAGGTTTGTCGCGCAATTGGATTCGTCTCTCACGCGCGAGAGCACCCCAGTTGAAGGCACCAAGGAGATAGAGACCGAACAGGATGATCAGCCCGCCTCCCACTCGCTCCAGCCATAGCTGGTAGTGGTTGAACATGCGACCGACTGCGGTTGCCGTGGCCCCAAGTGCCATAAAGATGAGGGTGAATCCACCAATGAAGAAAAATGCGTGGCGGACCGCAGTCCATTTGCGCCCAGCCACCTCGTCGAGAGACATACCCGTGATGAACGACACGTAACTGGGGATCAACGGCAACACGCAGGGAGCAAGAAAGCTCAGAATTCCCGCGACAAACGCCACGGCCAGACCAATCGATTCCGGACCCGTCATACCAAGACTGTAACGGACCGCAGGCTGCCCTTGTTCCTTCTACCTGCTCCTGCTGCCTGCACTATAATACCCGATCAGTTTGTAGACGAGCTTCGCCACCAGAAAATCCGGTGCCACAACTCCCTGTATCGGGGCCAGCTCCACCACGTCCAATCCCACAACCTGCCTTTGCTCGAACACCCTTCGAAGCAGCTCTAATGTGGGCTCCCATTGTCCCCCGCCGGGCTCGGGAGTACCAGTTGAAGGCACAACCGCCGGGTCAAAATAGTCGACGTCGAGCGTTACATAAACGTGCTCACCTAGTGCTTCCAGCGTGTGCCCGATCCAGTCATTGGATCGCATCTCCCGTGCGGAAACATTTCTTATGTGTTCCGACCGAATCAACTCTCGCTCTAGTCTTGTGAGAGATCTGGTACCAACCTGAACGAGATTAACCACCTCATACACTCGGTGCATCACGCAGGCATGTGAATAAGGCGTCCCGCCGTATTCTGGGCGCAGATCTGCGTGTGCATCGAGTTGCAGGACGGAAAGCTCGCTACTGCCCAGCCGAGCTGCGTGCTCTAGAATCGGTTCTGCCGATATCGAGTGTTCCCCGCCAAGGAGGATGAGAAACTTCCCCGAACCGATCAGTCCGGCCACCGCGCGGCGCAGCGCGGAGTGGGCTTGTTTCGGATCACCGTCGGGCAATTTGAGCGACGGCAGTGTGTAAGTGCCCACTTCGTAGGGCTCCGAGTCGAGTTCGTCGTCGTACAGCTCGATTTGTGCGGAAGCCTCAAGTATCGCGCGTGGGCCGCGCGCAGTGCCCCGCATGTACGTGACCGTGGCTTCATAAGGAACGGGCAGGATGATCACGGCTGCGGGGTCGAACGCCTCGGAGGAAACTCCCAAGAACTCCAGTCTTTCCCCCCACTCCAGCTCGTTTAGTCCCTGAATCGACGCTAGTTCGGAAAGGCTCATCCGCAGAAGACCAACGCGCTGAAAACCGTGACCCATCGCCCGTCGTCGTGAGCTTCGGCCGTGCAGCTTATGTTGGTCGAGCGAACAATTTCGCCGGAGAGCAGCCACTGCTCCTTCCGTTGATCCCACGCCTGATCTGGATCGAAGGGCACACCCAGCACGGTAGCAAGCATACTGGCCGCCAAATCCTCTGCGTAGTCACCCGCCGACTCCTTCCTCTGCCCGAACGCGTGGTGCTCGGATATGTAGCCGTGGTGGCTGGGATCGGCCGGAATCGCCAAACCGATCGCTGCCGTAGCCAGCCGAGACGGTTCGGCAGTCGCCGCTTCCGCTACTACTGAGAACACCATCTGGCCAGGCTGCAACATCTCAGTCCCCTCTTCCACAGACACAAGATCACAGTGAGGGGGGAAAATCGAGCTAACGCGTACGAGGTTGTAGTGTGCAACGCTTGCATCACGCAGCGCGAGCTCAAAACTCGTCAACTTCTCCTTGTGCTGGCCAACGCCCTTAGTAAGAAACGCTTTGGTCGGCATGAATTGTTTGGCGTCGAGCACTCCTAATCCCGCCCCCTGCTTGAACCAGTCTCGAGAGTAACGGCGTCACGCCTCTGGCAATCACTGCAGACACCGTAAATCTCCAGCCGGTGATGATGGTGGCGAAATCCATACTCGTCCGCGATCAATACCTTCATCCTCTCTATTCGCTCGCTAGAGAACTCGACTACCTTACCACACTCGATACATATAAGGTGCTCGTGATGGCTCTGCGCGGCTAAGGCTTCGTAGCGCTTGAAACCCTCACCGAAATCGTGTTCCCGGACGACGCCGGCCTTTACCAGAAGATCCAGCGTTCGATATACAGTCGCCTTCCCGATATTGACGTTTCCCCGCTGAAGCCTGCGCTCCACGTCGCTGACGGAGGGATGGTCGTCCGAGAAGAAAACGATCCTGGCTACCGCTTCTCTCTGATGTGTAATCGGCAGGCTGTGCTCACGGAGGTATCGCCTGAACACCTCCAGCAGAGCCTTGCCATCAATCTTGGGAGGAGGACTCGTCACCGTCTTCTCCGAACCAGAGCTGCGGATTGATCTCGGCGGGCGGATCGGAATCATCTGTTCGCTCCTGAACTCCGCGCAGAACACCTTCCATTATATCGGTGCTGCTGGAACCAACTTCCGACACGTCGACTTTCCCGTGACCTTTTTCCCTGCCTCGCAGGATCACCATGTATTTGGCCGTGTAGATGGCAGACCTCCCATCTTCTATCCTTCGGGCTATCACGGCCGTGCCCCACTCTTTGCCATCAGAGCGGAACGGAGGGAACACCCAAACGCGTTCAATCTCCTCCGGAGACACGACTGCTGCAAGCGCCTGCGCAACTATCGTCCAACCAAGACCCAATCCAGAGGCTTCAACAACTAGTCGCTGAGTCGTTCGCACTTTTCGACGTAACCTCTCAGGATGTGAACGAAGTCCTGCACGTTAGTCACGACTCCGTGAGCTTGACGTGTGCCGCGATCTCGCAGCTTGTTCACGACAAACTCAGTCTGGTCCACGCAAATCGTGTGAAGAGGCCTCACGCCTTCGTCTCCTTCGTCAACATAGGCGGGTAGCATATTCCCCACGGCGATCGAGTGGAGTGCTGTAGCAAGAAAAAGCGCAAAGGTTGTTCGCTGAGTGTGCTCGCGCATCGCGCGCTGGGCTTCGATCGCATCCGTGATCACGCCCGGGAGCGGCCCATCATCTCGTATCGATCCCGCCAAGACATACGGCACGTCGCTTGTCACGAGGGCGTGCATAATCCCCTCTGTAATGCACTCGTCCCTGACCGCCTGTTCGATCGACCCCACTGTTTTGATCTGGTTTATCGCCCTGATGTGATGAGCATGTCCGTGCCTGACTGCCTCACCGGCCGCTGTAATTCCCAGCGCCGTGCTATAGAGGGCCGCTTCGATGTCGTGCGCGGCAGTCGCATTGCCGCTCAAGAACACACTAACGTATCCGTGTCTGATAAACCAAACCACTTCCTCCCTTGCCCTCGCATGCACGAGCGCTGGCCCGACAACCCACGTTATATATCCGCCTCGCAACCGTTCCTCGACCAAGAGCCTCGCCAGCACCTCGTAGTCTACCGGACGCTCTCTACTTACCTCAGTGCTCATGAACTTGAAGGCATCTGTCTCTGCCCGACCATCAGCGACCAACTCGTGCTCGACCAGGATGCCGTGTGAACCATCTTCGGCATCTCCCATAGCGACGAGCGTCCCCTCCTTGAGATCGCGCGGTTCCCGGACTGTTAGGTCGCCGTCCTCGAGAACGATCACGCAGTCCATGCGCGGATGTCGTGGACGTCGCCAGGCGTCACCCATTTTTAGGTAGGTCGGGAGGTTCGTGGTGGAGAAAAATCTGGGGGGGAGCACACCGTCAGCCGGCATAGGCTGAAAATCCGCCGGTGGCGCATCGCGAAGACGCGACTGCGAAAAATCGGTTAGCTGATCAGTGGAACGCTCTATCATTGGTAGCCGGATAATAGGCTCCCTCTAGAGGTGTTTCAAGTAGTTGAGAAACTAAAAGAGGGAAACCGGATCCCGGTCGTACACAACCCGGAGGTTCTGTGTGAGATGTTTAGGAACGTTTCGCACGCTGTAGCGGATCACTTTGCCCAGCAGGCTTCGATTGCTAGAGCGCAGCAGAACGTGCCAGCGCCACCTGCCCCTTATCCGGGAGATCGGAGCCGGTGACGGTCCGACAACGTCTACGCCGCCAGCACCTTTCGCCGCCACCATGGCCCTCGTCCAGTGACTCAGCTCCACCGCCGCTTCCGCAACCACGGTTTCGTCGCTTCCGCTGATCACGACGTTCGCCAACCATACGTGGGGAGGATACGGTGGCTCCCGGCGCAGCTCTAACTCACGTTCTGCGAAACCCTCGAAATCGTGATGCGCTGCCGCAACCAGTGCGTAGTGCTCGGGTCGCCTGGTCTGTACTAACACTTCACCACCGCGCTGGCTTCTGCCCGAGCGGCCCGCCACCTGCGAGATCAATTGAAACGTGCGCTCGGCGGCGCGAAAATCCGGCAGGTGAAGTCCCGTGTCAGCATCAATCACACCTACGAGTGTCACACCCGGGAAGTCTAGTCCTTTAGCTATCATTTGCGTTCCGAAGAGCACATCTACCTCATGGCCCTCGAATGCTTCGAGGATCCTCTGATGGGACCACTTACCGCCGGTAGTATCTGCGTCCATGCGTGCGGTTCGCGCACCGGGGTACCGCTCCGACAACCACCTGTCGAGCTGCTGCGTGCCGACACCTTGCGACCGTTGCGTTCGGCTGCCACAGACGGCACAGACGTCGGGCACAGTGTCACTGAATCCGCAGTAGTGACATGACAGTCTTCGCGGAATTCGATGCACCGTCAGCGAAATGCTGCACTGAGGACATCCCGCCACGTTGCCGCAGGCCGTACATTGCAGATAGTGTGCGAAGCCCCTCCGGTTCAGCAGCAGAATTACTTGTTCTCCTGCTTGGAGTCTCGACTCAACCGCACGATCGAGCTTCATCGACCAGGGTATGGGGCCACTTTCTCTCACCTTCGGTTCACTCCGCATGTCAACCATCTCAACCCGAGGGAGCTCCTGCGCCGCTACCCGCTGCGGGAGGCGCACCACGACCCCCCTATCGCGGCGCGACCAGGTTTCCAAAGACGGTGTAGCACTACTCAAGACGACCTTTGCAGATTGAGTGGCCGCTCTCTTCAACGCCACGTCTCGGGCATGATACCTGGGGGTCTCTCCGTTCTTATAACTGGAATCGTGTTCCTCGTCGATGATGATGGCCGCAAGCTCCCGTACCGGCGCAAAAACGGCGGACCGGGCTCCGACCGCCACCGTCTTGGTTCCCGCGGCGAGTGCCCTCCAAGCATCGGCACGCTCACCATCTGAAAGCGCGCTGTGCAGTACAGCCACTCGATCCCCAAATACACCGCGGACCCGAGCTATTGTCTGTGGCGTCAGCGATATCTCAGGCACGAGGATTATCGCGCCCCGACCGCTTTCTACTTGTTCTCTTATTGCCTCGAGGTAGACGAGCGTCTTGCCACTGCCGGTAACTCCGAAGAGCGTGACCACCGAGCTAGTTGAAGTCGTTTTTATCGCTCCAATTGCAGACGTCTGTTCTTGAGAAGGTTCATGCGGGGGTGTCCCAGCAACACTACTGAACGGATCGCGTAGTCGCTTTCTCGTCTCGAACTTGGCAACCCCGCGCTCCGCCAAAGCGTTGAGCACTGATCGCGAATACCCGTGCGTGGTACGCAGAGTTGATACCGTCGCCTCACCACCCAGTGAGTCCACCGTCTCGAACGCGGCGCGTTGTTTCCAGGCGCGCCCAAACACCCGATCTCGTTCCGTCAACGATGGAAGCGCATCGAGTAGAACCAAGACCTCACGCGATCCAGGGGCGGGACCAGTGTCTGCCGGCCTCGTCTCGACTCTTACCGCGCCAGCTCGTACAAGTCGCTGTAGTGCATCCCATACCGGTCGCTGCAGTTGCCTGGCAAGCGCAGTTGCCAAAAGTTCACCTCCAGCACGTTTCAGTGCGCTAACCACGTCCTGGCTCGTACCACCCGGTGCAGCCGATGGGTGCACCAGTGTAGCAACCAGACGCGATTCTCCCCAAAGAGCGGAGGGTATTATTGCTCTGAGGCATGACCCGAGTGGAACGGCGTAATAAACCGACATCCAACCCGCGAGATCGAGAATGTCAGAGGGAACCAGGGGCGCATCGTCTGGTGCCGCCAGTACCAGCTTGAGATCGTCCACGCGCTCGCCCGCAATTTCCATTACAACCCCCACAAGTTCCCTATTTCGGACTGGGACGACGACCCTGGCCCCGGGAACGACGCGGTCGGCTAGACTTGCCGGTACGCGATACGAATACTGTCTTGCTGTGGGAAGTGGGAGAACAACCCTACAACTGGCGGGAATCAACAGCGTGTTCCGGTCCAAAGTGAAACCCTGGAGGGCCCGCCTTCCCCATTGACCAAAGATGCGCGACTACCCCTGCAGCCACCCGTTCAGGTACATAGCCCCCTTCGAGCACCGATACTATGGGGACTCTGAACCCGAGCCACCGGGACACCCATTCGGTATAATCTTCCGGCTCGAGGGTGAAGTGCGCGAGCGGGTCGCCAGCCATAGCGTCAAACCCGGCGGATATCAGCACGAGGTCTGGGTTCCACGACCTCGTGGCACTGTCAACGGCGCGGTTGAGATCTTCAACGTACCTAGCACGCGGAAGACCCCCGGGACGTGGGACGTTAAAGATATTTCCCACCCCCCGTTCCTCCGTGGCTCCAGTCCCGGGGTATAAAGGCCATTCATGGAGCGAAACATAACGCACTCTCTCGTCTGACTCGACGAGCTCCTGGGTGCCGTTGCCGTGGTGAACATCCCAATCGACAATCAACACTCTGGACAGGTGATAGTTGTTAAGCGCAAAACGGGCAGCGATCACAATGTTGTTCAGCAGGCAGAATCCCATGGCTCGCGTCCGGCAGGCATGATGTCCGGGGGGGCGCACCGCTGCGAAGGCGCTCTCGCCGCCGTGCGCGAGTTCGACCGCCTTGATCGCCGCCCCAGCCGCGTGTAGGGCCGCGTCAAAGCTATCAGCGCTCATGACAGTATCCCCATCGAGCCTTCCGCCACCCTGCTCCGCCAGTTGCTCGAGCCGCTGAACGTACTGGAGGGAGTGGACCTCCAGGATGTGCTCGCGGTTCGCCGGTGCAGCCTCGTGCCACACAACGCTACTAGCCAGTTCCTCCGATCGAAGAGTTTCCAGTATCGCTCGCAAGCGCTCCGGATTTTCAGGGTGGCCGGACCCGGTGCGATGCCTGAGTGAGGAAGGATGCCAGACTACGTTCACTTTCATGCAGCCACCAGAAAAAGGCTTACGCTAGGGACCCGAACCTGACTCCGTGTCCGGCGGCGCGCCCTCCGCTTCGGAGGCTTGCCTCGCCACTTTCCTCATCGCTTCGATTTCGCGGAACATGGACTGCTTTGCCAGACGAAGTTCGTCCATCTTGCGTCTGTGACGCCGATAGAAGATGATGACCACCGCCGCTCCAATTAGGAAGACACCGCCCCAGAAAAGAAGAGCGGATCGCTCCGACCGTATCCCAACCCAGCCGAGAAGAATTCCGTCAATCGCCAAGAAGAAGATGGCGATCGCTGTGATCAGTAGATCGGGGTGCTTAACGCTCACCCACCAACTCACGCTGTCCGGCTCCGAGCTAGCGGACCGGGATGCGCCTCGCTGGAAGCACGATCAGGGCAGCACCGTCTCGGATTCCTAGCTCCGCCAGCGTACTGCGTTCATTTAGCACGAGTCCTCCGCGGTATTTTACGTGATAGCCGTCTGCATCCTTCGTCGCACCTGTCGCCTCACGCAGCGCCATTCTCTTGAGCTCGGCTATCGAGTGAGTGGGATCGACCTCAAGCTCGACAATGTCCCAAACATCCGGTACCCAGACCCTGACCACGATACGATTTCTCATAGACAGCTCAACCGCCCGCTGGTTCCACCCTCGGAAGGGTGGAGAAAAAGCGTTCGATCGCCTGGTCGTATTGGAGGGTCGATGCCCTAATGCGGGTGACTGGACCGTTCCCGCTTACCGCAAGGGTGATCTCCTCACCTCCCTGGCCGCGGAACGTGGCGTACGAGCGCCCCGCGCGCTCCAGATAAACGCCGTAATGGGGTACGCGCACCGTAAAGAACGACTTGGCTCTATCCAATACATCGCTCTCGGAAAGGTCGGTTGTCATCTCGTGCAGCATTTCTTTTCAGGCGCTCCCAACAGGGGGGAGGGGGGGAATCCCGCCGACGTTAGTCGCCGGATTCGGGTGCGATCTCAGAGCTGCTCTGGGCCACCTCCGCAGGCCGCGCGACGAGCCACCGGTTAGCCCCGATCAGAACAAGCAGCACTATGCCCCACTGAAAAAGAATAGTACCAACATTGTCCTCCGCAAACGGCCTGAGCCACCCCTCGGGGTCCCAACTCCTGCTCTGATACAGCCACCAGCCGAGCAGAACGAGAGCTTCCAGCGGCACGACGAACCCGATAACGAGGTCCCACCAGCGGCCGATTGAGATATCAGAATCCTCATGGGAGAGCTGGGTCTCCCTGAATCGCCGGATTCCCGAGCCTGCTACCGCGATCACGAAGAACAGTCCCGAAACCATCAGTCCGACTCCCCAAACCCAGTCTTGGTTGTGGAGAAACCTGAGTGAAATGGCGGACGGCAGGCCCAGAGCGAACCCCAGGGCACCAACAACGGTAATCGCTTTCTTTCGCGCGACGCCGGCGTCGGTCAGCACACGTGCGGCCAGCTCGATCATTGCTATCAAGCTCGTGAAAGCCGCAAAAGAAAGAGCCAGGAAAAACAAGACCATGAGCCCCCGACCAAGAGGCAGGCGGGCGAACAGCTCCGGCATCCAAATAAAAGTCAGACCTTCGTTACCGGCTGCGAAGATGGTCTCCTGCAGCAACTCGGGGCTCAGGACGCGTCCCTCGCCTACCGCCTGAGCTAATTGCGGAAACGATGCTAGGGCCCCGGGGTTCGCGGCAAGATTGGATATTAGTTGCGGCACGACTGAGAACACGGTACAGAGTACCATAACGCCCGCGAGTAAGGAGATCACGTTGTTGGCGGTGGGTACAATGATCGCATTCAATGCAGTGTCTTCGCGGGGCCGAAGATAGGCGGCGTAGCACAAGACCAGTCCCCAGCCTGCCCCAGTGTCCCATGCGTTTTGCGTGAGCGCCTGAATCCAAATCTCGGCCTTCCCCAGCGCAACCCAGTCAACAGTGAACAGGTACGCCAGACCGGCGGAAGAATCTGGCAGCGTTACGGCCCGTACTACGAGCACAATCACGAGAACGAGCAGCGCGGGCATCAATACCTTCGCCACAGCCTCAATGGCTCTCACGCCTCTGGACACCACGTAAACGCCCGCAACGATTGCCAAAGCGTGGGTCAGCACGGGCCACAGCGACTCCGTGTACGACGTCCAGAATGCGCCGGGCTGCGATCCTGGAAGCTCACCTGTAAGAGAAGCAAACACGTACCTAATCGTCCAACCCGCCACAACCGAGTAGTAGAACATGATTGCGGTGGCTACGAAGGCTACGAACGCACCCATCCAGGCCCAACGCGGCCCAAGAGCTGCGACAAAAGCCTTGATGGGGCCACCCCTTGTCTTTCTTCCCAAGCCAAACTCGAGCAGGATCAGAGGGATGGACCACAGAAACAGAAAGGCGACCCAAGCCACCAGGAATTCACCACCACCGTTCTGTGCCGCGATGCGCGGGAAGCGCCAGATATTGCCCGTTCCAACCGCCATGCCCAGCATGACAAGAAGCATGGCCCAACGCGATGAGAACGATTCCGACTTCGCTGCCACAATTCCCCCTCTGGGTTCAGTGCCCCGCTGAGTCGGCTTCTAAGACAGGATTGCTGCTACCCGCGCCCTTGCTGCGTCGAAAGTCAGAGCGCATCCCGTCACCTCGGTTGTCAACCGATGGGCGGGGTCAGCCTGGCCCCGACTCATGAGATGTTGTACGAAACTCCCGGCGCGCGGGTTGCGGTACCAATCGGTATCAAATCGTTCGCGAAGTTCGCTCGCGATGGCCGCTTCCAGCTGCCAGGCGCGGAGATATCGGGCAGCGTAGAACCCTGCATCAACATCCAACAGCCAGTCTTCCGCCGGATAGGTGAACAGCGTAGCTGACGTCAACCGGTCCACATACTCGCCTCCGGCGTCACAAAAATCGCTCCGGTGAA
The DNA here is from genome assembly GCA_036444955.1 of Gemmatimonadales bacterium. Lineage (GTDB taxonomy): Bacteria > Gemmatimonadota > Gemmatimonadetes > Gemmatimonadales > GWC2-71-9 > B16T1B5. The sequence goes on along the minus strand of JAZFQE010000311.1, from coordinate 700 downwards.
GCGCCAACTCGTAGCACAGCTTAGCCGCATAGCGGCGCAACATATACAGCTCACTCACCGCAAGCTCAAACGCTAGATTGGCGACATCCCGCCCCGATAGAGCGGTGTATTGTCTCAACCAATCTCCATCGAGTGTGAGGTGATCCCAAAGCATCGCAAAGCCCTCGGTAACCGAGTTATCCCCGAGCCACCTAGCTTCAAACGACATTTCCGGGTCGACCGACGCGAAGTGCATTGCGTGGCCCAGCTCGTGCCACAGAGTGCGATAATCGTAGTGCCCGCCGCGAGGTCTCAAGACCAGGTACACTTCATGTGGAACGCGAACCGGCACGCAGAACGCTCGCGGTTGTTTGCCCGGTCTGTCCTCTGTGTCAAAGTGAACACGTCCCGCTTGCGCGGCATCCAGACCCATTTCGCGCATCTGGTCGACCGCGAGCTGTACTGCGCCGGCGGGATCGAACGCATGGTCGAAATCATCGGCTCTGAAGACCCAGGCGGCGTCGGATCTGACCAGCCCGTTGACGCCAGCTCCAAGGCGCTTGGCTACCAGTCTCGTGAGCGAGTCACGATAGATGTCCGCGGTCTCCGTGAGAAAGGCATCGGCTTGCTGACCCAGATCATCCAAGTCGATATCGGCCAAACGGCCGACGGTTGCGACATAGTCTCCGAGATCGAGCTCCTCGACTTCCTCATGCTCGAC
>JAZFQE010000310.1:0-3251 GCA_036444955.1 Gemmatimonadales bacterium | reverse complement strand
GCGGATAGTGCTCGGACGGGTAAGCGTAAATCGCTTTCCGCGGGCCGCCATGAACCGACAAATCTGCTTGGCCGTCGCCAGCAAGGTTCAACTTGCCGACGGCGACCGACCCCGCGACAGGCTGCTTGAAGATTCCGGTGGTGACGGTCTTACCCTTCCACTCGACTTCGCGCGGCAGTCCGACGTTGACAGAAATAAGTTCCATCAGACCTGCGTGATGGTTGCGACCCAAGCTCACGGAGACGGGCGGTCCGAGTTCCAGATGTCACGTGCCAGCCGCCAGCGGCCGTCCGAGCCCTTGAACCAGATCTCGAGCATGTTACCACTGCCAGTGGCGGAGTCTCCGTCCGGTAGCATGACGGTCATGGCGTATTGGCCACGGACGTAGGCCAAGTCACCACTCACCTCAACCTCTAGCAGCTCAATCTCTCCGCCAACGATTGGCGGCGCGTCGCTCAGATACGTTACGATGGCGTCGGGGCCGACCACCGGAGCGTGGCCAGGCGGTAAGACCACCGCGCTATCAGTGTACATTGCCGCATGGGCATCCCAATCTCGAGCCAGTGCCGCATGGTCAAGCGCTTGATGTGCGTCACGGATTGCCTGCTCGTCCAGGTTAGCCTGGGACTGCTCGGAGGGACTGCATCCGAGAGGTGGGAGCATGACCAACAGCGCTGGCAGCGTTAGGGAAAGTCGCGTGAGCTTATCTCCGGATTCACGGTTCCCACGCGTAATGCAACGCAAACATCAGCTGGCCGAGGATGCCATATCCGCACCGCAGCACATGGGTGATTTGACCTTGCCATGTCCGTCGGGACACTTGGAGACATTGACCTCCGTGCCGTCGTCCGTGGTCAGCGTGCCGTGCTCGAGCTGTTTGCCGCACTTACCACAGGTCATGGTTCCAACGCTCATACCACATTTGTCGCAGGTGTAAACAGCCATCTCGCTCATCTCCTATCGTCCATCCGTTATGAAACTGGCCGGGGTTCGTCCGGTTGCTCTACCGAGCGCCTTCGTCCCGACTAATCGTCTCCCGTCGGAATCACGCCGCTACCCTCGACCATTAGAATCACAGCACCCTTTGGTGCGCGCGTGTTGTGCATGATACCCTTGGGTACCGTGAAACACTGCTTCGGCCCGAGTTCGATCGACTGGTTCTCCAAGTCAATGAAGAACTGACCGTCCACGACGTAGAAGAATTCGTCCTCATCGTCGTGCTTGTGCCAGTGGAATTCGCCGCGGACAATGCCGAGACGCACGACACAGTCATTGACTCGACACAAAGTCTGGTTGAACCAGTCGTCTTCACACGCCGCCACCATCGCTGGAATATCAATCGTCTGGAGCGGGCCATGCCGAACGTCCGTGTTGATCGAGTATGGTCGCTGTTTATTCACGATTCTTTAGACTCCTTGTCATGAAAGCTGTCTGACTGTCTGCAACCAAGTAAGGCCTCAAAGAACGGCGTCTCATCGGAGCACCAACCAGGTGCCAGCTATCAAGAGTAACAGCCCGACAAATCTCCACTGATCGAAGTTGAATCCTCCGGGTGGTCGGTTGCTTGCTATGCGTCTTCATCCCCTGTGTGATCAATGTACCGCTCAATCAGCCACGCCTCGGGTGGCGTACGCCGCCATAGGATGGTGTACGTGCCCCTGTGGGCCGGTGCTTCACCGCCGTTGTGCGAGCGCGCCTTAGTGACAAAATGTGCTCGTTCGATGGCCCAATCGCCCGCCACGCGCAGCCGCACGTCAGTGACTGAGTAGTCGTAAGTAAATTGAGCAAACGGTGCGGCTAGCCAGTCGCGAATGGACTCCTTGCCGGAGATCGCCGACCTTCCCCACGGAAGCCACACCGCGTCATCGCAGAGTACGGCAACGAAGCCGGCGGCGTCGCTTGTGTTGATGGCATTAATCCAGCCCGTCCGCTGGCTGTCAATGGCTGCGCGATCGGCCGCCTCGTCTTTCGTCATCTCGACTTGACAATATCTGATGCGTCGCGGTGCAGATGCCCTGACCCGAGAGCGAACCCAGTGATCAAAGCCAACGACGCACCCGGCTCTTGTACTCCGTATATCGACCACCAAAGTGGCTTTCCAGGGCCTCTTCTTCGTGGAGGATGAACCGCCGGGTTATCACGACTACGAAAACCGGTGGGACTGCGAACGGCGTTGCGGTACCGAGTACGAGAGCGAGTCCAAAGAGGATTCCCCCCATACCGACGTACATCGGGTTTCGGCTGTATCTGAACAACCCGGTAATCACCAGCGTCGAGGACTCCTCAAACGGCCTGATCGGGGTTCCCGCCTTCCAAAATGATCGGGCACTCGAAGCGATAACGGTTCCACCAGCGATGATGATCGCGCCACCGAGAAACAGGCGCCAGGAAGATCCGCCGATATGTGCAACGGGGAGCGCCATGTGTAGTGCTATCATCGCCAGTGCAGCGACGAGGAGATAAACTGGTGGGAGAACAGGTCGCGTTCGCATCCGGAGTCTATCCACTGTTCCTTCGGCGCATCCAGCGGCGGTATAACCACGCGTAGATCGCGACATTGATGATGACCACTGCAAGACCGAGTGAGACCTGGAGACCACGCGTTAGCCGTGCAGGATATAGCAGTGGAAGAAAGTAGTGCTCAATAAAGCTTGTATGGTACTCCGCCAAGCCCGCTTGGCGGCGGAAGTAGTTCTCCATCGGTGTCAACGGACAGATGACGCCTGTGAGCGCGATCGCAGCACCCCATAGGGCTGCGGGCAGATGCACCCAAATCAGGCGCGGCCACAGGAGTAGTAACAAACCGCCGAAAACAACAAATGCAACGAACGCCAGATGTACCACCACCAGTGTATCAGCTGCTATACGATAGAGCATGAACTCATCTGGTGCGAGTGCGGTCTAACGGATCGCGAGGTAACCGCATCGTAAGACCGTCATCACAGCGGGTGACAGATCGATTCGCGGTGTTGTACTTACACCAATACCTGAACTCAATGTAAGTTGCGCGCTCCTGCCACTGAGCAACGGTCCCCGACGCCTGGTCGAATGGTGCGTGGGATAGCTACTCCGGCATGCCCATACCCTTTTCGCCGTCGACCTCATAGCAGAGATTCGTGGCGAACGCGCCGTATTTCTCGTCCTCATAGCTCTGAAGTAATTCCACGGATTCGGCCTCGAAGAGGCAGTTGCAGAGCGTGCCGTCCGGGCTCGAGTGTGCGGAGTGAAGCGTGAACCCGTCGGGTAGGTTG
>JAZFQE010000309.1:0-2244 GCA_036444955.1 Gemmatimonadales bacterium | reverse complement strand
TATGATCGTGATTCCAAGCGGAGGTTCCCCACAAAATGAAGATCGGCGAGGTCGCCAAGGCGGCTGGTATCGGCATCGACGCCATCCGGTTCTACGAGCGCGAGGGGCTGATCGCCGAACCGGCGCGTCGGCCCTCCGGCTACCGGGTGTATTCACCCGACGTGGTCTTGAGCCTCCGCTTCATCCGGCGGGCCAAGGTGCTTGGCTTCTCGCTGAAGGAGATCGCAGAGCTTCTCTTCCTCGAGACCGGTGCAGAGGGCACGGCTGCCGACGTCAGGACATTGGCGGAGGCGAAGCTCGCGGATATCGAGCAGAGAATCCGAGCGCTTCAACGAATGCGGCGAGCCCTGCGGAAGGCCACGGAGAGTTGCACGGGTGAGGGACCCACGAGCGGCTGCTCGATCCTCCAGACACTCAATCGAGAGGAGCGGGAGGAGAAGTGATGATGAGGACCTCTCTCACTGTGGTCACGCTGCTTGCTGCGAGCGTGGCCTTCGCTGGCGACGGAATCTTTGTTCTCGAAGAGAATCAAGTGGCCGTTCAGGTGAACGGAGTCGTTTGCTCGTTCTGTGCGTATGGTGCGGAGAAGGCCCTGTCGAAGCTGGATTGTTTGGACCAGGCAGAGTTCGGCGACGGTGTCCTCATCGACATCGAAACGCACCGCATTACGCTGGCAATGCGACCGGGTGAGAAGATTCCGGTTCGCGACATCGTTCAACGGATCAAGAAGGCAGGGTACGACCCGATCACCCTCTATGTGCGCTCCGAGGGCACTCTGGAACGATCCGGCGAAAAGCTACTCCTTCGAGACGCAAGCAGCGGACAGGTCTTTTCAATCCGCGGCGGCCACATCGAGGGCGTGGCGGACAATGCGACGGTGAGCGTACAGGCCCACTTGGCGGGCAGCCAAGTTCAAGCGCTCAGCGAGAGCGAGCCCATAGAGGTGACGATCGACCGCCTGATCTTGGGTTCGGGCGGGGCGAGGGAGGATGGATAGAAGGTGGAATCGCAGCCTCATCGTCGTGCTGCTTCTGACGGCGGGTCTTCCGGCAACAGGCATGGCACACCAGCCCGTGATGGACATGGCCCCTCGCTGGCAAGGTGGCATTGGCTTCCAGGTTCGAAACGAGTACCGGTTCTCGGACGACCTCTTGAGCGGCGACTCAGACGTGTCCAATCCGCTGGGCCGTGATCGCCGTGTCAACACGACCTGGCTCGAAGGCGTCTATACCTTCAAGCGTGAACTCCGGGTGACCGCGAAGATTCCGTGGGTTGAACAGAGCCGCGTAGTCATCCAGAACGGCGCGCCACGAAAGCAGACCGGGAGTGGGATAGGCGACTCGATTCTTGGTCTCCAGATCAAGCACTACTACAACCGCGCAGCGAGCACCGGAAACTTCGGGCTGACGCCAAGCATTCGCTTTCCCACCGGGTCTACCGGTGATGCCTACCCGGTTGGTGATGGCAGTTGGGACGTCGGGGTCAGCGCATCGTTCAGTGCCGAGATGGCACATTTGTACCAATTCTACGATCTCTTCTATTGGCACAACAGCAAGGGAGACCGAGGCATTGATGCTGGAGACGAGTTTGGTCTGGATGTGAACATTGGCGTTCATCCCTATCACGACAATTTGCACAACGTTGGGATATTTGTGATGGGCGATCTACCTGCCCGATACCAAGGTCCGGGGACCGACACCGCGGGGAGAACCGGCGGCAAGCTGATCTCTCTGGGTCCGGTTCTGGTCGGGTACTGGAACAACATCATGCTCCGCACGGAGGTGAAGTTCCCCGCGTACGAGAACGTGTTCGGGGAGCAGGTGAGTCGCGGAATCGACTTCAACGTCGGGCTTGGAGTGACGTTCTAGTGCAGAACGAAGACGAACTGGAACAACGCGGCGCAGGAGCAAGCGTCTTCTCGGCTCTAGGGCTGACCTTGCTAGGCACGACCTGCTGTGCCCTTCCCATCACGCTGATCGCGCTGGGAGCTGGAGGAGCCGTGGCGTCCATGGCATCAGCACTGCCCTGGCTGGTGGCGCTCTCCGAATACAAGCTCGCAACGTTTGGAGCCACCGCAGTAGCGCTGGGCTACTCGTGGTGGCGAGTACGAGAGGTGAGAGAGTCGGGAACGTGCAGTGTCACAACCGCCAAGCGGCTTCGATTTCAGAACCGGGTGCTTCTGGGGGCAAGTGCCGTCTTGGGGTTCTCTATATTCTCGGCGTATGCACTTCTTCCAGTCGTGAT
>JAZFQE010000308.1:0-6615 GCA_036444955.1 Gemmatimonadales bacterium | reverse complement strand
CTCCGCTGATCGGTCCGAACGCAGCGAGTATTCCTCACTTCCAATCTTGACGCGAACGACCGTCTTCTTGTCGCTCATTCTTCGGCGGACTCCTGCGCGACTTGCTCTTCGAGAAATCGAAGGCGGGTCCATAGAACTCTTGCTCTTGTACCCGCGCTCGCGATCCGCTCTAGCAGATCACGGTTTTCGCTTTCGAGATCAGCGATGCGGTCCAAGGTGGCTACGTCATGTATCAGTGGCCCTCCACCATTACCCGCGTTGTGCGCTTCGGCTTCCAGGGCACGCCGACGCCACGATGCCAGCTCTGCTGACACGCTCTTCAAGACCTCTTCAAGCTGGTAAAGCGCAGTCCAGTCAGGCGTGTCTGAGTTCGACATTCAGGTTCTTCTTCAACGATTTAAGAATGTGCCCGAGTGCCTGATCCGCGTCCTTGTCACGCAATGTCCTGTTGGGAACGCGGAACACCAGATGCCAGGCCACGCTCCGGCCGCTAAACTCTTTACTTCTGTATTCATCAAATATTACGACACTTTCAAGGAGGGAGCCAGCGGCATCGCGCATAAGCGCCTCCACATCTGCGGCCGTAACGCCATCGGGTAGAACCAGCGCCAGATCTCGCTCAAGCGGTGGCGTGGTGGGTACGGGCGCAAAGTGGGGCTCCCACATCTCAACGTTCTCCAGCTCGACCTCAAATCCGACGATCTCAGCGACCCAATCTGGTCGTTCGGCACTAAGTTTTCTCGCCCACCCAATCGCCATACCCCCGTCCTTTACATGCCACCCTGACCCGGCTGCCTCGATTACCCCTTTCCCCATCACCCTCACTACTTGCTCAACCGCAAACTTCGCGTCCCACAAGTCGTAGTCGCTAGACTTGCCCGACTCTGACCAGTGAGGACCGGAGCGCGCTCCCGTGACGACGCCAGCGACGCGCAGCGATTCCTGCGGTAGATCCTGATCACCTCTCTTATGAAAGACTATTCCTATTTCAAACAGGCGCACATCCCGCTCGCGCACAGACCAATTGTATTCAACAGATCTAATCAAGCCGCTTATCAGATCCGTTCTTAGATACGCTTCCTCAACCGAGAGAGGGTTCAGAACGGGTTGCGCCTCCGGGGTGAGGGTACCGCCGGAGCTGAAGCTGGAACCGCGCGCCTCGTGCAAACCAATGGAGGAAAGCACTGATCGAATCCTTGTCTTAACATCCTCGATTCGATCGTTATCAACGGTCCCCGGCCGGAACGGTCTCATCTCGGACGGGAAGGAATCGTATCCGCGGAGGCGCGCCACCTCCTCGATGAGATCCACTTCGCGGGTCACGTCGGGACGCCAGCCGGGAACCTGAACAGCAAGCCGATCGCCCTTGGGAGCAACGATAAAACCGACGCTCGTTAAGTACCCTTCGATCTCGGACCTCGGAACGTCCACCCCCAATAGGTGGTTAACCCGCTCTGGGCGAAGGAAGACGTTAGCGTGCTTTACCGGGTTGGGATACACATCTACCGGCGGACCGGCTTCACTGCCGCCGGCGACGGCCATAATCAACCCGACCGCACGGCGCAGCGCGTCTGACATTCCCTGAATGTCGGTTCCGCGCTCGAAACGGTAGGACGCTTCGGTACTGATCTTCAGCGTTTTTCGTGTCGCCCGAATGGTTTTCGGATCGAAGTAGGCGCATTCGAGCAAGATGTTCGTTGTTTTCTCGGTGACTTCCGTGTCGACTCCACCGATAACCCCGCCAATCGCGATGGGACCGGAGGCATCACAAATCATCGTCATGGTGGGGTTGAGCTCGCGCGACTCGCCGTCTAGAGTGGTGATCGTCTCCCCTTTTCCCGCCTTCCTCACAACGACCCGTTTCCCAACGCGGTCCAAATCAAACGCGTGAAGCGGTTGGTTCAACTCGAACAAGATGTAGTTTGTAGCATCAACGACGTTGTTGATCGGGCGGGTGCCCATTCTGCGCACTCTCGACTTAAGCCAGCCCGGTGACGCACCGATTCTTACGTCCTTGATTACCGCCGCCATATATCTTGGGCAGCCCTCACGATCTTGGATCGACACTGTCACACCACCCACATCTCCCGAGGTGGGAGCGCGAACTGGAGCTAGCGTGCTCTCAGGAACCCCAGGTATCGCTATGAGACGCAGGTTCAACCCGTAAGAAGCTCCTAGTTCGCGAGCGATCCCCTTGTGGCAGAGCATATCTGGCCGATCGGGCGTCACGTCCACATCGAGCCGGAAGTCTGAAAGCCCCAGCGCATCTCGCAAGTTGGAACCCGGCGCATCGGCCACGTCCAACTCCATTATGCCCTCTTGGTCGGGACCTAGTTCCAGTTCCCTTTCCGAGCACAACATCCCACTCGACGCTACTCCGCGGATCTTGCGTTTCTTGATCTTGACATCGCCGGGCAGCACAGCGCCAACCGGCGCGTAGGGGTATTTTTTGCCGGCTTTGACGTTGGGTGCGCCGCAGATGACGTCCACCAATCCGTGTCCCGCGTTCACCTTGCAGAGTGTCAAACGATCAGCAGCGGGATGCCTACTGACCTCTTCCACAATCGCGACAACAACATCCGAAAGCTCGTCGCCCATGGGCTCCACCGCATCGACAGGAGCAACTGCGCGGGCTAGCCGATCTGCCGCGTCCTGCGGATCAATCTCCTGACCGAGCATGTCCGAAATCCATGTGACCGATACGTCCATACTACTCCACGAACTGGCTAAGGAACCTCATGTCGTTTTGGAACAACATACGGATGTCCGGAACCCCGTAACGGATCATCGCGATGCGATGCGGCCCCATGCCAAACGCATACCCGGTGTATTTCTCCGAGTCCACACCGCACTTTTCGAAAACTGCCGGGTGAACCATGCCCGCCCCCATGATCTCTAGGAAACCGGTCTGTTTGCACGTCGAGCAACCGGAGCCCCCGCAAATGGGGCATCCGACATCAACCTCCGCTGACGGCTCCGTGAATGGAAAGAATGAGGGCCGAAAACGGATTGGCGTTCCCGCCGGGAAGAATTTTTCGACGAAGAAGTTGATAGCTGCCTTGAAATCGACGAAGCTGATTCCCTCATCGACGGCAAGTCCTTCAATCTGCTCGAAGACCGGCGAGTGTGACGGATCGAACGGATCTCGGCGATAGGCGAGACCCGGAACGACTATCCTGATGGGTGGATCGTACCCCTCCAGCGTATGAGCCTGCATTGGGGAAGTATGCGTGCGTAAGACTATCCCCGGGCCGAGATAGAAAGAGTCTTGCATATCCGCCGCAGGGTGATCCAGCGGGATGTTGAGCTTGGTGAAGTTGTATTCTTCGGTCTCTGCCTCTGATCCCACGATCCTGGCAAAGCCGAGCTCGCGGAAGATCTCGCATATCTCGTCCACCACCCTAGTGACGGGATGTATGGCGCCGCGCCATCGGTTGCGCGAGGGCATGGTCAGATCAACGTCACTTACACTCTGAGCCTGTGGAGCAAGTGAGTCCTCCCGGCTCCTGAGCGCTGCTTCGATTCTTGTCTTGAGACGGTTGGCCGCGGCGCCGACGGACCTTCTCTCCTCGGGGGGGAGTTCGCGCAGTGACCGCAGTAGGTGGGTGAGCTTACCTGATTTGCGACCGAGCAGATCGTGTCTTAGTTCAACGATTCTCCGGCCGTCGGCCTTAGGGATCGACTCTAAGGCACTCTCTATCTCAGCGAGCTGCTCACGCGTTGAGGTGGCTGACATTCGTCTTCACACTCTTTGGGAAGCGAGAAGCTCTGGTCTACAGATTCTTTTTCGCTAGTTCTGCTAACTCCCCAAACGCTGCCGAATCCCGCACAGCTAGATCTGCAAGCATCTTACGGTTAATCTCCACGCCCGCATTCTTCAAGCCGCACATGAGCCTACTGTAGGAAACTTCGTAGTTCCTTGCAGCAGCGTTGATTCTAACTATCCATAGGCGCCGGAAATCCCGCTTCCTGCGCCTCCGATCGCGATAGGCGTACACCCAGCCGCGCTCGACTGTTTCCTTGGCCGACTTATATAGTTTACTCCGGCCGCCACGTGCTCCCTTGGCGGCCCGCATGATCTTCTTTTTTCGCTTGAGCCGCGCGACGCTGTTACGAGCTCTTGGCATGTGTCACTCCTATTTACCCAAGAGGCGCCGTAACCGGCCCTCGTCAGCCTTCGAAACCAGGGTGGCCTGGCGCAGCCCTCTTTTTCGCTTCTGATGCTTCTTGGTAAGGATATGGCTCTTGTTCGCCTTACGGCGCTTCAACTTGCCGGTCCCCGTTACCTTGAGGCGCTTATACGCCGCTCTACAAGTCTTTTGTTTAGGCATCGTTCATTGATCGCTAAATTGTAACCCTCAAAACTCTCAACAAAACTTCAGCGACTACTTGGTCTTGGGCGCAACGACGACGCTCATGTTGCGGCCCTCGAGCTTGGGCTCGCCATCGGGGCGTCCCAAATCTTCCAGCAGCCCCAAACCCTTCTGGAGAACTTCCGCACCAAGCTCGGGACGCGCTACCTGTCTGCCCCGAAACATCACCGTGATCTTCACTTTGTTGCCCTCGCTGAGGAATTTGCGCGCATGCCTGATCTTGAACTCGAAGTCATGACTGCCGATATCCGGACGAAGCTTCACCTCTTTGACATGTATGACATGCTGCTTTTTCCTGGCCGCTCGAGCGGACTTCTGCTGCTCAAATCTGAACTTCCCGTAGTCCATTATCTTGACGACGGGTGGTCTGGCCAGCGGCGCAACTTCCACTAGATCTAACCCTCTGTCGGCCGCAGCCTGCCGCGCATCATCGAGGGACATCACTCCGAGTTGGTCACCGCCATCCGCTACCACGCGGACAGGGCTGATGCGGATCTGGTCGTTTACCCTAGTTTTGTTTGTTGCGTTACCTGCTGCCAGTAGCTACCTCCTCGAAACGGACAACAAAAAGGGACCCCGGGGTACACCGAAATCCGCTTGTTCCGATCCGTTCGACAAACTTCACGGCTGGTCTTCGGGACCCTAAACGCGCGACCGGCGCTGCCGTCGGCAGAAGGGTGAGGCGCAGTAGCGCCCGCTTTCCTTGAATTGTGCGCAAAACCTACCCTTCCACCTATTTAGTGTCAAGCGGCGCATAGACATACGACTTTCCCTCCCGCACCACGCGACCAACCGATTTGATCGGATCGTGTTCAAAAATCAAGATCCAGCCCTCGGCCTCAGCCTGTTCCAGTAACCTCCTCTTGGTTCCCAGATTGACCAGCGGTTCCAGGTCGTATCCCATCATCCACGGGAGCCGGAGATGGGCACTCGTTGGCACCATGTCCCCCAGGAAACACGCACTCTCCCCGCGGTCCGATATCAACACTGATTGATGATGCGGGACGTGCCCCGGGGTGGGAATGACCCTTATGCCAGGGAGCAGCTCAGTTTCGCCTGACACAATCTCCCATAAATGAGCTTGCGAGATAGGCTCGATGTTCGCAGCCAGATAGCTTGCCGCTGTTCGCTCATTCGTATGGAGCGCGAAGTCCAGCTCGCCTTCCTGCACCACGTATTTGGCTAGCGGGAACGATGGGCGAGGAGAAGGTTGGTCGGAGAGCTGCACGGTGTTTCCACCGGCGTGGTCAAAATGAAGGTGGGTATTAATGACGTACGAAACGTTCTCGGGCCGAAACCCCGCCTGGATGATCCCGTCCTCCAAACGCGTCGGCCCCACGGTACCGTCGTTCTCAACGCTGTAAATATCTCGGAATTTCTCCGACTCCTTATTGCCGATTCCGGTATCGATCAGGACCAACCCCACTGGATGCTCGACCAATAGACACGTAAGTCCCAACGGAATCCTATTGCGCTCATCGGCGGAGATCTTTTTCTCCCACAGGACCTTTGGAACAACTCCGAACATCGCCCCCCCGTCCAGGCTCTGCCGTCCAGCATCAATCGTGTGGCAGACGAGCTCACCAACCTTAAAGGTGGAGGCCAGCATCAGACGTCCTTCATCGGCGCGGGCATTGCGGACTTCTTGCGCTTGCGGGACCTGCGGGTCAACCGAACCAAATCATCCACGGTTGTTGCACCCCGTTCCGCCGCCAAATGCAGCAATCGAACTAGAAGTTTCGCAGTGGCAAGCGCGTCCCCACCGGCTCGGTGCCGTGGTTGGATCTCGATTCCAAAGTACCGTGCCAGGCTGTCGAGACTGCTCGACCTCAGGCCGGAAACCAGGACGCGGCCCAGCCTGGCAGTGCAGATCCGCTGGCCGGCGAGATCAAAGCCAAGACTCCTGCGCATCTCGCTCGCTACGAACCGCCAGTCAAACGATACGTTGTGGGCGGCGAAGATGCGTCCTGTGAGCTCGCTGCGGACCTGCTCGGCGATTTCGTCAAACCGCGGCCGCGACGCAACGTCGGCCTGAGTGATTCCGGTCAGGGCCGTCACTTTCCGGGGGATGGACCTCTCTGGGTTCACCACAATCTCATAGACTGGCTCGCACGAGCCCCCCTTCACTATGACAATTGCTATCTCAGTGATCCTGTCGCCGTTAGCCGGCCGCGATCCGGTTGTCTCGACATCAACTACGGCAAAGACACAATCGGTTAGCCGAGCAGGTCCGACGGGAGCA
>JAZFQE010000307.1:0-11329 GCA_036444955.1 Gemmatimonadales bacterium | reverse complement strand
TTGGGTCTTTGCGGGTATCGACGTCCGCAACGTCACACCGGTGCTGGACTCGATGCGCGTGGTGAAGGACGAGGCGGAGCTGCGGGCACTGCGACGTGCCATCGAGATCACGATGGACGGACACCGTGCGGCAATGCGTTCCATCGCCGCGGGTCTTTATGAGTATCAACTCGAGGCTACCATCGAATACACATTTAGGTCATTGGGTGCGGATAGGGTCGGTTTTCCGTCCATTGTGGGCAGCGGGCCCAACAGCACGACCCTACACTACGATGTGAACAGGCGTCGTATCGAGGAGGGCGATCTAGTGGTATTGGATATCGGTGCGGAATATGGACAGTACACGGCCGATATCACGCGGACCATTCCTGCCAGCGGCCGGTTCACTGACCGGCAGAAGGCGATCTACGATATCGTGCTCGGAACCCAGCAGGCTGCAATTGACGCTGTCCGCCCCGGTGTCACCGTTCGGGAGCTCAACCAGGTTTCGCGTTCGTACATGGAGGAAAACAGTGGAAGCTTGTGTGGCGAAGAGAGCTGCTCCAGGTATTACACCACCGGTCTCAGTCATTGGCTGGGAATGCGCGTGCACGACGTTGGAGATTTAAGTATGCCGCTCGAGCCCGGCATGGTGCTGACAATAGAGCCCGGTATTTACATACAGGAGGAGGAGCTCGGTGTCAGGATCGAAGACGACGTGCTCGTGACGGAACACGGCGCAGTGGTTCTGTCAGGTGCGTTGCCACGTGCCATTGAGGAAATCGAGGCGCTGATGGCGACCGGGTCGGCTAGCGGCCGTTGATTTCTTCAAGCAGGGCGGCCGCACGCTCCTGGTGGCTCGCATCGAGCACGTCGTTGTAAGATAGCCTGGCTATCAGCTCGAGTTGTTCGCGTGCGTCACTGAAGCGTTCCATATCGATGTAAATCTCGGCTAGCTCTAACCGGTGAAAGATATACTCGGGCTTAGATGCGACCGACCGTTCCAGATAGATGGCAGCTGAATCCCACGACGCTATGGACATGAAATCAGCTCCCAGGAAGCTGCGGGCAAAAAATCTCGTGAGGCCCGACAGTCTCTTAATCTCAGCGTGCCAGGCTCCCAGGATGTGCAGCGCCCCGTCGTGATCGGGGTCCCGCGCGATCACCGAGGCAGCATTATCGTAAATCACTCGACCGAAGCGGACTCGTTCCCTCCCGCCGCGCGTCCGAGAGAGCTCGCCGAGCGCTTTGGAGAGTTCGTACGGCCCATGCACTCCCTGTGAATCTGCTCGTATGGCCGCCTCGGCGTATATTTGTGCTACCCAGTAGAGACTATCGCGAAGTTCACGGTGCTCATTACCTTGGAGTTGCTTGGCAACATCGGTTTGTGCGCGCGCGAACTTCCATAGCAATTCGTAAGGGTGCCCCAGAGGCAGGGCGGCACGGTAACGCTCTAACGCTTCGGCGGGGTTCAATGCATCATATAAACTGTCTCCTCGGGCGATGTACTCTTCCATCGTCTGGGCGCTCAGAGACGGGACCAAGCAAAGTGCGAGGATGGGTATACTGGGTTTCATTACCGCTCCGTCCTTTAACAAGGGAGACGTAACGGTCGCTAATGTTGGTTAGCAGGCTTATCGAACGCAAGCGCAACGACGATGCCCTTTCCAGCGATGAATGGGCATGGCTCATCGCCGAATACACGCAAGGCAACATCCCCGACTATCAGATGTCGGCCTTGCTCATGGCGTCCTTCTTAAACGGGCTTGTCCCCGCCGAATTATCGGCCCTCGTCGATGCCATGATCAATTCGGGCAACGTGTTGCGGTTTGCAGCTGGCTCCAGAGCGGTGGACAAGCATTCGACCGGCGGAGTCGGCGACAAAGTTTCGCTCGTGCTCGTGCCACTGGTCGCGAGCTGCGGCATCCCGGTGCCAATGATATCCGGACGCGGCTTGGGCCACACTGCTGGCACACTCGACAAACTTGAAGCTATTCCGGGTTTCCGCACTGGCTTGACATTGGCAGAAGCGAAACAGCAGGTGGAGAGCATCGGCTGCGTGATGATCGGCCAGACGGGAGAAGTCGCTCCTGCCGACAGAAAACTCTACGCCCTGAGAGATGCAACGGCGACCGTTGGTTCCATTCCCCTGATGTCCGCTAGCATCATGTCAAAGAAGTTGTGCGAGGGCATATCGGGGCTGGTACTCGACGTGAAATATGGAAGCGGTGCCTTCGTACCCGAAACTGAGCGAGCGATCGAACTGGCGCAGACCATGATCGGCATCGGTGAGCACCACGGATGCCGCACTGTTGCGTTACTAACGGTCATGGACAGACCACTCGGTCGTGCGTGCGGCAACGCGCTCGAAACGCGTGAAGCGCTCGAGGCCCTGAAAGGCAACGGCCCGGCCGATCTCATGGAGGTCACAATCGCGCTGGCAGTCGAAATGATGCTCCTCGGCCGAGTCGCCGAGAATGCTGCGGGTGCCCGGCAACTCCTTGTGCAGGCCATTGAAAACGGTAAGGCAGCCGACAAATTCCGCGAGGTGATAACGGCCCAAGGTGGTAATGCGAGTGTGATCGATAACTACTCGCTGCTGCCGAACGCCGCGTGTTCGAGAACGTTCGAGGCTTCCCGATCAGGCTTCATATCGCAGATCGAGCCGAGAGCCGTCGGTTATGGCATAGTCGAGATGGGAGGTGGACGTTCACATGTTGACGATACGATCGATTTCGGGGCGGGATTTGAATTTGCAGCGGTGCTCGGATCGCGGGTCGAAAAAGGGCAGGCTATTGCAACGGTCTATGCGTCCGACAATAATGGACTAGATGTGGGGTGTGCTGCGCTCGAGACGGCCGTGAAGTTCTCAGATGAAGAACCAGACGAGCTCAGCAGGCTCGTGTCGCATCGTATCGACTCCGACGGAGTCACTGCACTCTAGGCCTTGGGAGTCCCCGGGCCCCAGTCCGGGAGTTCCTCGATTGCGTCCTCCGGTGTAACGAAGGAACCAAGTGCCTGGACTTCTTCCTCGGCATCGGATAGAACATCTCGATCTACCTCCACATCTTCGCCGACGTCCGCACCACTTTTAGTTGAGCCATCGCGTGATCTGAAGACAATCCAGATGAGGGCAGCGGTAAACGCCGCTAGTATCGCGCCAACAGTAAATCCGGACGTCATTCCCTCAGGAAGCCACCTTCTTGTCTGAAGTTGCTGATTCTTTCAACCAGTTCATCTCTGACCGTGCGAAAGGCTCGGAGGCTGTCGGAGTCGGATCCATGGCCGGCAGCTGGATCGGGAAGCACCCAGCTAGCATGTGCGGTCCCTGCGGGGATGACTGGACAATCCTCCGCGGCACAAAGAGTTATCACAAGATCCGCCTCGCTGAGGGGCACGCTGTCGAGACCTTTGGCACGGTGATGGCTTATGTCGATGCCCATTTCACCCATCGCTTCGACGGCCAGAGGATTGAGGACCGTTGGCTGCGAGCCGGCGCTGTAGATTTTCCAGCTGCCGGCATTGACGCTTTGCGCAATACCCTCGGCCATCTGACTTCGGGCAGAGTTGGCCTTACAGAGAAAGATGACCGTCTTCAACCGGCCCGACCTATGGCTCGAGTTCGGTCTCCGGCTCTTCGGGCGGATCGTCCGGTCTGACCAACACCAAGATCGCCGCCTGCGGTACGACTAGATACTTCTTGCCCTTGAAGGTGATTTCCACGGCCGCCTTGCGGAAGAACAGCGCGTGGTCGTCAACCTGAGCCTGCATTGGAATGTACCGCGAATCACTATCTGAGATTCTCCACGGCTCGTCTTCTAAATTGGCGGGCTCAGAAAGGGCGATGCCGGGCCCGATTGCCACTATTCTGCCGCTTTGCACAGCCTGGTGGTCAATCGCGGTCGGCGGGAGATAGAGACCCACGCGTGTTCGTTCTTCTCCCTCTTCCGGTATGACCAATACGCGGTCACCGAGGACGATGAGCTTCTTGTATTCGTCATCCATGCTGAGGAAATCAAAAACACTGACACCAAGAACGCCAGAGGGTCATCCAAGGAGGGAGGCATTGACGTGGGAGCCGTCACTTCCCAACTTGCTGATTATGCCTAAGTCGAGTCGTAAGAAGACGCTACGCGCAGGAGACGACGAGCTGGAAGAGTTCTTGGACCGCATCGCGGAGGAAAGGAAGAAGCTTCAGCGGGTTCTTTCGACTGCCGACGCTGCTGCCCGATCGGTGAAGTCGGTGAGTGCGGCGATCACAGAGGCGGTCAACGGCACGCGGGAGATGGCGGCGCGGCTCTCCGAGCTGGAGCGACAGGACACCGTGCCGGCTGGTCTAATGAAAGAGGCGGCCAAGATCGAGCAGGCGACTTCGGCCCTCCAACAGGCGATCAAGTCGGTTCGCCAGATCAAGTTGGAGTTTGACGTGCGAACCAGTGCGCGACGGAGCGGCGCGGCGATTCAAGATCGCGAGAAGGTTACGGAATTGACCGACGGGGTGGCGGCGAAGCTGCGTGACCTCGAAGGGGAGATAAACACCAGCCTGGAAGCAGCGCAGGCAGAATCTCGCAGCATCGCCCAGATAAGCGCGCGCATAACAGGGTTGGAGACAACTGTGAGCGAGTTGGGTTCCCACACACAGAAGATCGCGCAACAGTCGGACAGAGCCGAGAACATTCAGGTTGTTGTCCAGGCGGCCGAAACATCAGTAGCCAAACTCGAGGCGAAGATCGCCGGCATGAAGGAGCAAGAGGAACAAATAACTAAATTGGAGCGGGCTGTGGAAGCTCTCGTCGGTGGAGGCCGCTCAATGCGTGACGACCTCGACCGTTATGAGGCCGGGCGGTTAGAGTTCCAGAAGATGCGTACCGTGCATGGAGAAACGTTAGCCAGCGTATCCAAAGTTGACGCATCTGTTCGCGGTCTCGAGAAGAGACTGTCGTCGCTGGGAGAAACGGCCAAGCGGATTGAGCGGGCGAAGGAAAACACCGCCAAGATCACCGCCGCGGCTAGCGAGCTGGAGGCCCGCGCGGCGTTGCTGGACGGGCTCGAAGTGCGAGTTACCGGCCTGGACGCACGGAGTGCAGCGCTTGAACGAATGATGCAAAACTTGGATGAAAGACGTTCCTTGCTCAAGGAGTTTGAGGAACGGACCCAATCCGTGGAGGGTCGACTGGACGTAGCAGACAAGCGCTTGGGAGAGGTGCGGGAGCAGGTGGATGACCTCGACCGAGTTGAGGAGCGTGCAGGCTTCGCGTTTGACTGGCTGCAGGAGGCGAGTGATCGCGTCAAACAGCTTCGAGAGGATCTGTCCTCGGCCGTTGATCGGGAGGAGAAACTGATGGAAGTCGCGGCACGCGTTGAGGGTTTGTCCGATGAAATCGATGAAAGGGAAAGAGCGCTCGGAAAATTGATTGCAGAGCTCGAACGTGTGGAGGAAGTGCGTGCAAGCGCTTCTGAGGTGGCTGAGTCGTTGGCAGCAAGAGAACGTCAGCTGCGGGAATCGTTGGCGGTCGGAGAGGAGACCGCGTCGCGCACTGCGGCAATGATAGAAGAGTTAAGGGAACGCGAGGAGAGTGTGCGTTCTATAGAGGATCGCTTCACGAGGTTCGAAGACAGGCTCTATGAGCTGAGGTCCGCCGAGGAGAAAGTGGTGGAACAGATCGAAGGACTTGTGGAGCGGCACGGGAATGTCGAGGCGGTGCGCGACGAAATGGCGCGGGCGTTCGAGCTGGCCGAAAAAACGCTCCAAGAGATGAGGGCGATCGGCAAAGCGCGCGACGAGGTAGCTGCCACCCGCAAGGCGGTAGGGGATGTTCTGCACAGAGCAGCCGAGATTGACGGCGTAGCAGATCGGATAGTGCGGCGAAAGAAAGAGCTGGAGGACGTAGAGAGTAGGATCGGCCGTATCGAATCGGTGCTATCCGATGTGCACGACGTCCTCGGCAAACTCTCAGGAGGTGAAGGAGAGGCGGCAATCCTCCGCCTTCTGAAAGGCTAGTCCTTACTCGCTGAGCTCTCTCAGTGTAGCTAACGGCGTGTGACGCGTCACGGCACGGCTGTTTGCCAACCCTACCAGGACCGTTAATCCCACCACGAGTATCCACGAAAACAGGAGTGAGCCGGTCGGGAGCTCAAACGCCACTTCGAACATGTAGTGGGCCAACGCCCAGCCAGCGATTACAGCCAGCAATAATCCTGTCAACCCCGCCACAGCTCCGAGGGTGGCGTATTCCGTCAGGAGTATCTGTCTGATTTGCCAGGTGCTTGCGCCGAGTGTTTTCAACAGCGCGCCTTCCTGAATGCGCTGAAACTTGGTGGTTGTTATCGCTCCCACTAGCACTATTAGTCCGCTTACGATACTGAATGTGGCCATGAACCTGATGGCGACTCCGACTTTGCTTATGACGAGATTAATGGTTCTCTGAATGTTCGTCAGATCGAACATTGCAATGTTTGGGTACAGCCCCACCACCGATCGTTGGACCTGGACTCTCTCTCGTGTGTCTTCAATCCTCGTCATGTGGATGAATGTTTGCGGAGCCTGTTCCAAGACCCCGGGCTCGAACACTACAAAAAAATTCGGTTCAAAACGTGCCCAGTTTATTCGGCGTAGGCTACTGATCTCAGTTTCCAGCTCTACTCCCTGGATGTCCCACGTAATCCGGTCGCCTAGGTCGATGTTTAGGCCTGCTGCTATGTCTTCATCGATCGAGATTCGCGGTGCATCTGACGCAGACTCCTCGTCCCACCACGCGCCGGCGGTCAGCACCTCGGTTTCGCTCAGACGGGCGCGATAAGTGTTTCTGTATTCTCTGGTATACATCCATCGGTCACCACGACCGGCTGATGAATCAGACATGATATCCTCGACCGTGACTCCATTCACTTTGGAAATTCTGGACGGTACGATCGGGATGATGCCCAGATCTGGATGACCACGCCGGGCAAGAAGTTGCTCCAGCCCTTCCCGCTGATCTGCCTGAACGTCGAACATCACGAGGTTCGTGCGGTTAGGGCTGGATTCGACGCTCAGTTGGCTGAGTAGACTGCCCTGAGTCAAGTGGAGCGTGGCGATCAGAAACACCCCAAAACCGATGCCCAAAGTTACGGAAATGGTCTGGTTGTGTGGCCTGAAGAGGTTGGCTATTCCCTGGCGAGTAACATAACTCGCGTTGCGCGGGAAGAACTTTTTCGCGGCCCTGATCATCAGCCAGGCGATCGAGGCTAACAGTCCGGTCGTGGCCCCGATTGCCGTTGCGAACGCAGCTCCGGCTACTGGTTCCGGAGCTTGCCACATACTCAACGCAACCACGCTCGCGACGAGCGCGGCGAAGGTGGCCCAGCGAAAGAGGTCCCGTTTCTGTTTGGTCGGCTCGACTTCGCGGCGCAGCGCTCGTAGGGGCGACACGCCGCGAATTTTCAACAACGGCAGCAAAGCGAAGATTGTGGCGACCCAAACGCCCACGGCGATACCGCTCAGCACCGTTATCCACTGGACCGAGAATGTTACGTCCAGGGGAAGGAAATCTTGCAACAACCGGGGAAGTGACGCTTGGACGGCTATCCCCAACATTGCGCCTGCAAGCGCTCCACCGACACCGAGAAATAGCGCCAAGATAGTGTATGCGGCGAAAACTGTCGGCTGGTCGGCGCCTAGACATCGAAGTAGAGCTATAGTATTCAGTTTTTCCTTGACCAACACATGCACCGCGCTGGCAACGGCAATACCGCCGAGCAGGAGCGCGACGAGCCCTATCAGGCCGAGGAAACGCGCCAGCCTATCGAGCACCGAACTGAGATCTGCTTCCACGTCGGCAACGGTACTGTATCGGATCTGATTCGCATCCAGGACTTCGTCGTGGTCCCCCAGGAAAAGTTCTACTGCGTGATGATCCTCCATCTGCATGTAGGCGCGAAAACGCGCTAAGCTACCGAAGCGGATGAGTCCGGTGTCGTCCAGGTACCGCAGCGAGATGAAAACGCGCGGTCCGACCGCCGCTCTGATTCCGAGGTTGCCGGGGAACTCTTTCAGGACTCCAGCAATCCTGAACGAAATGTTACCGATAGCGATGCTGTCGCCCACCTGCGTGTCGAGGTACAGCATCGCGGCCTCTTCTACTATTGCGTCGCGGGCGTTCTGAAACGACAGCCACGCTTCGGCCGGTTCAGTAGCGATGGTTCCGTAATACGGATAGTTGCCGTCCAACGCACGTATCTGAAGAAGTCGCGGTGCGCGTTCGCTTCCTGTGGCAAGCACCATCGAGCCGAATGAGACGACTCGCGAAACGGGTATGCCGCTGTGAGCGAGTGAATCGATCAGTGAATCAATTGTGACGGGGAAGGCGTTGCGGTGGCTGAGCTCGAGATCCGCACCGAGTATGCTCCGGACCTGCGAGTGGACCGAAGACATGACATTCTCGCGGAACGAATTGATCGACACGAGAGCAGCCACACCAACCGTGATAGCGCTCATGTAAAGTGCGAACCGTTTCTTGCCTGCGCGGAGTTCTCGTCTAGCGAGACGTGCGGCGAAGGCTGGACTCAAGACTGCCCCGCCTTCGTGTCCGCAACGATTTCTCCACCCTCGAGCCGGATAATCCTGGGCGCTCGGCTCGCAAGCTTCTGGTCGTGTGTCACGAGCACAAGGGTGGTTCTCATCTCTCGGTTCAGCTGAACGAGGAGATCGGCAACAAGCGCACCGGTGTCAACGTCGAGATTACCCGTCGGTTCATCGGCAAAGAGGATCTTTGGTTCGTTGGCGAATGCACGTGCCAGGCCGACTCTCTGCTGCTCGCCTCCGGAGAGCTGCGTGGGATAGTGGTCCAGTCGATCGCCAAGCCCGACTCTTTCGAGAAGTCCGCGAGCTCGCTTCGGGAGGTCGTTGCCGCTGACGCGATCCGTCGGGAGCAGCTCGATAGGAACTAGCACGTTTTCCAGGGCCGTGAGGGTTGGGATCAACTGGAAAGTCTGGAAAACGAAACCGACCTTTTCCGCTCGGAGCTTCGACCGCTGGTCTTCAGAGAGCTCACTCAGGTTCTGTCCATCGATCGACACGTAACCCGCGGTGGGCAGGTCCAGACCAGCAAGCAGCCCGAGAAGGGTTGTTTTACCGCTACCGGAAGGTCCGACGACTGCAATGAAGTCGTTCTCCTCAACACATAGGTTTATGTTTCTGAGAACCGTAAGAGACCGACCCACACTTTCGTACGTCTGTTCGAGGTTTTCGGTAATAATCATGGGCAGAAAGATACTGTATACCTGGCTTGGCGTTCTTTTGTGGGCCTGCGGTGGCGACGCTCGCCGAGAACTTCCGCCATCAGCCGACCGGGCTGGCATATCGGGAGACCCTGTTCCAGTGGTTTTGTTCCTAGGAACGAGCCTCACCGCTGGACTCGGGCTGCCGCAAGAAGAAGCGTATCCGTCACTGATCCAGCAAAAAATTCACTCGGCCAGTCTGAATCTCCGAGTCGTTAACGCGGGCGTGAGCGGCGAAACGTCCGCCGGCGCACTGAGAAGGATTGATTGGCTGCTGAGGCTGCCCATCGCAGTTCTCGTTCTCGAGTCCGGGGCAAACGACGCTCTCAGGGGACAGGACATATCTGTTATGCGATCGAATCTCCAGGAGATCGTGGACCGGGCGGTCGCGAAGTACGAGAACGTGCGCATTGTTATTGCAGGTATGCAGGCGCCGCCCAACCTCGGTGGCGCATACACGGCAGAATTCAGCGCGGTTTTCACTGACCTTGCAGCAGCCAATCGTGCAACGCTGATTCCTTTTCTATTAGCAGGAGTGGCCGGTGTGCGGGAACTGAATCAGTCCGACGGCATACATCCTACCGGGGATGGACACAGGATTATTGCTGAGAACATCTGGAGTGTGCTCGCGCCGGTCCTACGTGACTTGGAGCGGAGCCCATGACAAAACCTGCCGCGGTTTCATGTAGCTTTTCCGGTCCGCGATCTGGCTGAGAGTAGTGAGTAGGGAGGAGGGATCGGTGCACGGTGAGGTGGGACTCCTCAGGGGAAAGCTCGGTACGAATCTATGACACAACGGGCGCTCCTCGGTGAAGCGCCCGTCGCAAGGCAAAGCTTGATCGCTTTCCGATTACCGAATCTTTAAGTCTCGATTTCCAGATCGAAGCCATCTTCGATCTCGAGCTCGAACTCAACGATCTGCCCTGTCGTGGTAAAATCGAACGCGGAAAGATCCAGCACGCTGCCATCTGCCTGGATGAACCAGCGATCTGGGCTCACGTCGACAACCACGCTTCCACCTGCATTGTCAGTGATCACGAGTGGTGGATCGAGGTCGAACTCCACCTCTATTTCAGCCTCGAAGTAGGTGCTGAACGAAGTCGCGGTTCCCCCTCCGGGTGCTGGCGTATAACTCCCAACCACAAGCATGCTCGCTTCGGCGGGCCAGTCTGGGAAAGTTTGGCGGATCGTGTCAAACAGCGCCTCGATTAGCGCCGCATCCGCGACGTCTTCCGGGTCGTCAGCGTCAACTTCGACGTCTTCGACCTCAAACTCGAGCTCGTCGTACGTACCCACCGGGATCTCCTCGTTCACTACAGTGAGCGGTTCGCCGCCCAGGGGAACGTCGATGAAGAAAAAGCGAGCCTCGAAATCCGCGCACTCAGCCGGTTCAGGTTCTACGTCACACGATTCGACCTCAACCGGTTCCAGCTCAAATTCGTCGACTATGAGGCGGATGTCCGTTATCGTGAGGCTGCTGCCGTCGGTTCCCATGACGATCAGTTCATCCTGCCCGCCCCCGCCCCCGCCGCCAAGACTGAACGACGGTAGGCCAAGCACGCTCGATGCGCCCAGCCCGGTGCTGCCCGCGCCGAACTTGATCACCAGCGACGATCCCGGGCCCGTCCCGTCGCCGCCGCATGCGGCGAGCGCCAAGCCGGCAACGGCCGCTACTGTTGATCTCAAGGTATTCATCTTACCCTCCGAAAGTTTATCAACCTCTCTAGACTCCAATTCGTCACTCCGTGCTGCCTTCCACCCGGGTTCTCGCGCAACTCGCATGCCAAACCGCGTGTGGAACTGAAGGCGGGCTAATACATTAACCAACATGGACTTACAACACTGTGAGTCGGGTCACTTGCGGGGAGGGTCGCAATGAAGCGAAGCAGTGCTGTGCCGAAATGATGCGGACAGGGAGGATGTGGGTGAAGGGAGGGCTGGCCGCTAACTTAAGGTGGAGCGTATAGCGTACAGCATGTGGGAAGGAGACACCTCGGTGCAACGGGGCGGCAGAGCTGCGTGTTCCAAACCATGACCCGTGTGCTACGATTTGGTGCAGGCTTGATGGGGGGTGCCGTAATCCGTAACCGCG